>JAQYAV010000148.1 GCA_029338675.1 Lachnospiraceae bacterium | reverse complement strand
ACTAGCGAATACAAGAATATTAAAAGTAGCTGTGTAACCGAATAAGGTAGCAGTAGAGGTGTCATGGACGCACCACTGAATCTACGAGGCGAAGCCTCGCACATCAGATGCTCGGTAATTCAATTGCCGATGTAGTTCACTATGGTTATAGCAGGAGCATTAATGTCTATTGGAATTTTAAGCTTTGAGATTATACCAGACAAATTGCTTGGCATATTTAAGGCTTCTGATGACATGATTAAAATAAGAAGATTATTAAACCACTCCCTGAAGGTGACGAATAGTTGGTAAAATTTTACGGAATAATAGAAGAAAAAACAAAGGATTATTATGACAATATACTAGAAGATTAATTTAATATAAATCCTAGTTGACTTTTTAGATATACAAGATTATAATGTGTGTGAAAAAGCAAAGGCGCTTTGGACAAGGTCCAAAGTGCCTCTTTTTTTATGTGAGTATGGAGGAATGTTATGTTTAAGGCGAATGAGAATTATTTGAAGTTACCAGGAAGTTATTTATTTTCTACTATCGGAAAAAAGGTTAGAGAGTATCAGGCTGCTAATCCTGAAAAGGAGATTATTAGACTTGGTATTGGTGATGTTACACAACCACTTGCCCCTGCAATTATTGACAGACTTCATGAGGCAGTGAGCGAGATGGGAGTTCAGGAAACCTTTAAGGGGTATGCACCTGATCTTGGCTATGAATTTTTGAGAAGCTCAATTGCAAAAAATGACTATAAGAGTAGAGGCGTAAACATAGATATAGATGAAATATTTGTAAGTGATGGAGCAAAATGTGATTCTGGAAATATTCAGGAGATTTTTTCACTTGATAATAAGATTGCTGTATGTGATCCTGTTTATCCAGTTTATGTTGATTCTAATGTTATGGCAGGAAGAACAGGCACATACGATTCTGCAACAGGCTTGTGGAGCAATGTAATATACATGCCATGTAAAGAAGAGAATAATTTTGCACCTGAGTTTCCAAAGGAAACACCAGATATAATATATCTTTGCTTCCCTAATAATCCAACAGGTGCTACTATTACTAAGGAGCAGCTCCAAAAATGGGTTGATTATGCAAACGAGAACAAGGCAGTAATTATATATGATGCCGCATATGAGGCATATATAAGTGAAGATAATGTGCCACATACAATCTATGAATGTGATGGGGCTAAAACATGCGCTATAGAGCTTAGAAGCTTTTCTAAAAATGCAGGCTTTACAGGTACAAGACTTGGCTTTACGGTTATTCCTAAGCAGTTGGTAAGTGAAGACGGAGTAATGCTTAATGCACTTTGGGCAAGAAGACATGGAACAAAATATAATGGCGCACCTTATATTGTTCAGGCCGCTGGGGATGCAGTATATTCAGAGGAAGGAAAGAAACAGACAAAGGCGCAGATTGCTTATTATATGAATAATGCAAAATATATATTTGAAGGCTTGAAGAATGCTGGTTATAAAGTATCAGGTGGTGTTAATGCACCATATATTTGGCTTAAGACACCTGATAATATGACTTCATGGGATTTCTTTGATTACTTATTAGAAAAGGCAAATGTTGTAGGAACTCCAGGCTCAGGCTTTGGTCCAAGTGGAGAAGGATACTTCAGACTTACTGCATTTGGAACATATGAAAACACAGTAAGAGCAATTGATAGAATAAAGGCACTGTAAATTATATAAGAGTGTGTAAAAAAGTTTTATTATGCTGATGTTTTATTTATATGGAGGAAAAAAATGATTGAGTTAAATGATCACGTGCATGAGGAGTGCGGTGTATTTGGAATATGGGGAGGCTGTGATACAGATGATGTTTCACAGACAATATATCAGGGACTTTTGGCGCTTCAGCACAGAGGTCAGGAGTCGGCAGGAATTGTTGTTTGTGATACAAAAGGACCTATAGGAAATATATGCTCTCATAAGGATATGGGTTTAGTAAGTGAGGTTTTTCATCAGGATATTATTGAAAAGCTTCATGGCAATATTGGAATAGGACATGTAAGATATTCTACTGCGGGTGCTAGCTGTGTGGCAAACGCACAGCCGATTGTGCTTAATTATTTAAAGGGAACACTTGCACTAGCACATAACGGAAATATTACAAATGCAGATGAATTAAGATTAGAACTCCAGATGGAAGGTGCAGTATTTAATGGAAGCTCTGATTCTGAGACTATTGCATATAGAATTGCCAAAGAAAGAGTGTCTCTTGATTCCATTGAAGAAGCTGTCTATAGTACTGCACAAAAAATAAAAGGGGGATATGCACTTTTAGTACTAAGCCCTAGAAAGCTTGTTGCAGTAAGAGATCCTCTTGGAATAAAGCCCCTTTGCCTTGGTAAGCTTGGCGATAGCTATATTGTTGCATCAGAGAGCTGTGCCATAGATTCTGTTGGCGGTGAGTTCATTAGAGATATTGAGCCAGGTGAGATTTTAACCATTACAGAGGCCGGAATACATATAGATTATCATTTAAAAACAGAAAAAAGAGCACACTGTATATTTGAATATATTTATTTTTCAAGACTTGACTCAAAGCTTGATGGGATTAATGTATATGACGCAAGAATTGAAGGTGGAAGAGCACTTGCAAGAAGATATCCTGTAGAGGCAGATGTTGTTACAGGGGTTCCAGATTCGGGATTGGTGGCAGCAGTTGGCTATGCGAAGGAAACGGGAATACCTTTTGAAATAGCATTTCATAAAAATAGTTACGTGGGAAGAACCTTTATTAAACCAACGCAAAAAGAGAGAACAAGTGCAGTAAGAGCAAAACTAAATGTTCTTGAAAGTGTTGTTAAAGACAAAAGAGTAGTATTAATAGATGATTCAATTGTAAGAGGAACAACCATTGCAAATTTAATTCATATGCTTAGAAAAAGTGGTGCAAAAGAAGTTCATGTAAGAATTAGCTCGCCACCTTTCCTATATCCGTGTTATTATGGTACTGATGTACCAGATAATTCGCAGCTTATTGCAAATAATATGTCGATGGAAGAAATATGCAAATCAATTGGTGCAGATTCCTTAGGTTATATGGATATATCAGATTTTACATGTATGACAGGCGATTTGCCAATATGTAAAGCATGTTTTGACAATAACTATCCAGTGCAATAGTGGCAGTTCATTTATGGATTAATTGTAAAGAAAGTGAGAGACGCATTATGGAGCAAAATGTATGCAAACTTATATTAGAGGATGGAGCCTGCTTTGTTGGAAAAGGCTTCGGTGCTGAAAAGGATGCAGTTGTAGAGCTTGTGTTTAATACTTCTATGGTAGGTTATCAGGAAATAATGTCTGATCCTTCATATACTGACCAGGCGGTAGTTATGACTTATCCTCTTATTGGTAATTATGGAATAAATGATGATGATTACGAAACAAAAACTCCTACAATGTCAGGCTTTGTTGTGAGAGATTACAATGATGAGCCTTCTAATTTTAGAAGTAAGAATTCCTTGCAGGATATAATGAAGAAGTATGGCATTGTTGGTATTTCTGATGTGGATACAAGAAAGCTTGCAAGACATATAAGAGAGTATGGTAGCTGTAAGGCATTGATTACAAGAAATGATATTGGAACTGAAGAGGCAGTTAAGCTACTTAAGGATTACAATCCACCAAAGGATGCGGTTTCGAGAGTAACAGTTAAGGAAAGCTATACTGCAGGAGATAAAGCAAATAGTTCATATCATGTAGTGGCTATTGATTGTGGAATGAAGGCTAATATCGTAAGAATGATGGTTGATAAGGGTTGCTATGTAACAGTAGTTCCATTTGATACAACTGCAGAAGAGATTTTATCTTATAAACCAGATGGCGTATTTGTATCAAACGGACCTGGAGATCCAACAGATGTAACTGCAACTATTTCCACAATAAAGAATTTAATTGGAAAATGTCCAATATTTGGAATATGCTTAGGTCATCAAATTATTTCCCTTGCTTATGGCGCCAAGACATATAAGCTTAAGTTTGGTCATAGAGGCGGAAATCATCCAGTTAAGAACTTATTGACAGATAAGATAGAGATAACATCTCAAAATCATTCCTACGCTGTTGATTCTCATAGTGTAAATGGAACAGGTCTTGAGATTACACATATGAATTTGCTGGATAATACTGTTGAAGGAGTAAGAGCGAAAGCAGACTTTGTTTCTTCGGTACAGTACCATCCAGAGAGTGCACCAGGACCACAGGATAGTGCATATTTGTTTGACGGATTTATTGATATGATGAAAGCTTGGAAGGAGGATAAGTAATATGCCAAAGCGTACAGATATTCATAAAGTATTAGTAATTGGTTCAGGTCCAATTGTAATTGGACAGGCTGCAGAATTTGATTATGCAGGAACACAGGCATGTCTTGCCCTTAGAGAAGAAGGCTATGAGGTTATTCTTTGTAACTCTAACCCAGCCACAATAATGACAGATCAGACAATTGCAGATAAGGTCTATATGGAGCCGCTCACACTTGAATTTGTTGCAAAGATAATAAGAATGGAAAGACCAGATGCTATCTTACCAGGAATAGGTGGACAGACTGGACTTAATCTTGCAATGCAGTTAGCTAGAAAGGGTGTATTAAAGGAGTGTAATGTTGAGCTTCTTGGAACAGATATAGATAGTATTAATAGAGCAGAGGATAGGGAATTATTTAAGGAACTCTGCCTTTCTTTAGGTGAGCCAGTTCTTCCTTCACTTATTGCAGAGAGTATGGAGGAAGGTATATCAGCAGCCCATGAAATAGGCTTCCCTGTTGTTGTAAGACCTGCATTTACCCTAGGAGGAACAGGTGGAGGTTTCGCTTCAGATGATGAGGAGCTTCATGAAATACTTAAAAATGCATTAGTCCTTTCGCCTGTACATCAAGTACTTATAGAAAAGAGTGTAAAGGGCTACAAAGAAATAGAATACGAAGTAATGCGTGATGCAAATGACACAGCAATAACAATATGTAATATGGAAAATCTTGACCCTGTTGGAATTCATACAGGAGATTCTATTGTTGTATGTCCATCTCAGACTTTAACTAATAAGGAATACCACATGCTTAGAGATAGCGCACTTAAAATAATACGTGCACTTGATATAAAGGGTGGATGTAATGTTCAGTTTGCCTTAGATCCTAAGTCCTTCCAGTATTATTTGATAGAGGTTAATCCTAGAGTTTCAAGATCGTCAGCTCTTGCATCAAAGGCAAGTGGATATCCAATTGCCAGAGTTTCAGCAAAGATAAGCGTTGGCCTTAGACTAGATGAAATTAATTTGGCTAATACTCTTGCAAGCTTTGAACCAGCACTTGATTATGTTGTTTGTAAAATGCCTAGATTCCCATTTGACAAATTTAATGATGCAAATAATTCTCTTGGAACTCAGATGAAGGCTACAGGAGAAGTAATGAGTGTAGGAAGAACCTTCGAGGAGAGCTTACTTAAAGCAATTAGATCCCTTGAGATAGGTGTATTTCATTTACATCATAACAAATTTGACGAAGAAGATAATGCTTCCTTGAACAAGTATATAAAAACAGGTACAGATGACAGAATATATGCTGTTGCTGAGTTACTTAGAAGAGGTGAAAGCTACGAGAATGTACACCTTGAAACAGGCATAGATTTATTCTTCTTAAGAAAACTTGGAAATATAATTTCTATGGAAAATGAGCTTGCTAATAATATTGGCAGCCTTGATGTATTGTATAAGGCAAAGAGATTAGGCTTTTCAGATAGAGAAATTGCAAGACAGTGGAAAAAGACCCAAAGGGAGATATTTGATCTTAGAAAAGCAAATAATATGTTCCCTGTATATAAGATGATTGATACTTGTGCGTCAGAGTTTGAAAGCTATATACCATATTTTTATTCAACTTATGAAGAGGAAAATGAGTCAATTATCTCTGACAAAAAGAAAGTAATAGTTCTAGGCTCAGGTCCAATAAGAATAGGTCAGGGTGTAGAGTTTGACTATTCAACTGTGCATGCTGTTCAGACAATTAAAGCAGAAGGCTATGAGGCAATAATAATAAATAATAACCCTGAAACAGTTTCAACTGATTATACTACTTCAGATAAGCTTTATTTTGAGCCTCTTTGTGTTGAAGATGTAATGAATATAATTGAGATGGAAAAGCCAGAGGGTGTTATTGCAATACTTGGCGGTCAGACTGCTATTAATCTTGCTGATCCATTAAGAGAATACGGAGTTAATATCATTGGTACAGACTGTGCAGCTATTGATAAGGCAGAGAATAGAGATTCCTTTGAAAAGCTTTTACTTGATTTAGATATTCCACAACCAAAGGGTGTTGCAGTAACTAATATTGAAGACGGAGTTAAGGCAGCGGCCGAAATCGGTTATCCAGTATTGGTTCGTCCAAGCTTTGTGTTAGGCGGTAGAGCCATGCAGATAGTTTCTAAAGAAGCAGATATGAGACATTATCTAAAGACTGCCGTTGAAGTAGATGAGGATAAGCCAGTATTGGTTGATAGATACATTAAAGGTAAAGAAGTAGAGGTTGATGCAATCTGTGATGGAAGGGATGTATTTATCCCTGGTATTATGGAGCTTGTTGAAAGAACAGGTGTACATTCAGGAGATTCTATGAGTGTATATCCACCATTTAGTATCTCAAATAAGGTTAAGGGAACAATACTTAGATATACTAAAAAGCTTGGTCTTGGAATAGGAATTATTGGTTTATTTAATATTCAGTTTATTGTTGATGAAAATGAAGACGTATATATTATTGAGGTTAATCCAAGATCGTCTAGAACAGTACCATTTTTGTCTAAGGCAACAGGCTATTCCCTTGCAGATATAGCAACCCTTGCCATACTTGGTGTAAGTCTTAAGGAGCAAGGTTTACTTGACTTATATCCAGAGGAACGAGACAAATGGTATGTAAAAGCACCAGCATTCTCATTCTCTAAATTAAAGGGAATGGATGCATATTTATCACCAGAAATGAAATCAACAGGTGAGGCAATTGGCTATGACTGTAAGCTTCATCGTGCCATGTACAAGGCTCTTGTGGCATCAGGAATCAAGCTTCGTAGTTATGGAACAGTACTTGTAACCCTTGCTGATGAGGATAAGGAAGAGGCACTTCCACTTATTAAGAGATTCTATGATATGGGCTTCAATATTGAAGCAACAGTTGGTACTGCAGAGTTTCTTAAAGAACATGGAATTAGAACTAGAATACGTAGAAAGCTTAGTGAGGGAAGTGAAGAGGTATTAGAAACACTTAGAGCAGGATACGTAAGCTATATGATTAATACACGTGCAATATTGTCAGGGGTACATTATGTAGATGGTGTTGCTATTAGAAGATGTGCAATTGAAAATAACGTAACTACATTTACATCTCTTGATACTGTAAAGGTATTATTAGATGTACTTGAGGAACAAACAATAAGTGTAGCAGAGATATTCTAATATATTTGTAAGATTGGAATGAATTTAATGAATAATATAGAAAAGTACTATAACAAATTTAATGAGGAAAAAAGACTTAATACACGACATGGTCAGGTAGAATATAGAGTTACAATGAAATATATTCATCAGGCATTGGATACTCTCATGAAGGAAAATTCTATTTCTAGTTGTAGTGAGTTAAAGCTTCTTGATATAGGCGCAGGAACAGGAAGGTATAGCGTGCCGTTATGTGAGGAGGGCTATGATGTTACTGCAGTTGAACTTGTAAAATATAATCTTGGCATACTTAAGAAGAAAAATAGTAAAGTTAATGCCTTACAGGGAAATGCGCTTAACTTAAAGAAATTGCAGGACAATACCTATGATTTAACACTTTTGTTTGGCCCAATGTATCACTTAATGACCGCTGAGGAAAAGATAAAGGCTTTATCAGAGGCAAAGCGTGTTACTAAGCCCAATGGATACATTTTAGTAGCTTATATTATGAATGAGTACGCTTTTGTAATGTATGCAATTCAAGAAAATAAATTACGTGAGTGTATTGATAATAATATGCTTTCAGAGGATTTTCATACCATGCCTAACAAGGATAGCTTATATGATTTTGTTAGACTTGAGGACATTGATTATTTCAACAAAACAACAGGGGTTATACGAGAGAAAATTATTTCTCCAGATGGACCTGTGAATTATATTCGACCATTTGTAAATAAATTGAGCGAGGAAGATTTTGAACAGGTAGTGAATTATCAGATGGCAACTTGTGAGAGAATGGATATAATTGGAGCAGGTGCTCACACTGTTGATATTTTAAGAAAGCCTATGGAATAGATTACGCTTTTAGAATTGGCAAGAAAGGTTACTACGATGGAACAAGGAAGCTTGGCAGAAAGATATTTAGATAGCGCTATAGCAAGTAGCATAACAAAGAATAACAATGAGCTTAGAACAGGAGCTGCTGTTGGAAATGATTTTGCTAATCTTGGTGGGGTTATTACAGCGGATGGATATGGCAATACACCGCAAATAGCATTTATTAAGGCATTGAATAACTTTCTATGTTCAGGGGCAAATCCCAAAGGTGCAAGACTTCTTTTGTGTTTACCCTGCACTGTGAAGGAGTCCCATATTAAAAAATACATGAGTGCTTTTAATGAAATGGCTAAGCAATATGGCATTCAGATTGTTGGCGGCCACAGTGAGGTGTCAAAAGAATATAATAGTGCACATTTTACAGTGAATATGTTTGGAAAAGAGGATTTATTTTGCCCTAATAAAAAGCAAATTGAAGAAGGCTATGATATTGTTATGACTAAGTCGGTAGGAATGCTTGGGACTAATATTTTATGTAGTAAACATAGGGAAGCTCTTTCGGAAAGATTTTCCAAAAGCTATATAGACAGTACCTTGTATGATATTCATAAATGCTGCAATTATGAGGTGGTTCTATTGCTCAAAGAACAGCTTTTAGATAGGGCAAGCCAAAATATATGCTATATGCATGATGTCTCTAGTGGTGGCGTTTTCACGGCACTTTGGCAGCTTGGAAGATGGATGGATAAAGGACTTTTAGTCGACTTTAATAAGCTTGACATCAAGCAGGAAACAATTGAAATCTGCGAATATCTAGATGTGAATCCTTATTTGATTGATGGAACAGGAGCTATGCTTATTATTGCTAAAAATGGAAAAGCTGTAGTGGATAGTCTTGCTAAAGGTCATATAAATGGACGTATAATTGGCAAAGTATCAAAGGGGAAGGAACGAATAGTTTCGATAAATGAAACAGATAAAAGAACCCTTGCACCATACCAGGGTGATCCTGTTTATAAAAAAAATTAAAAAAGTTGTTGACAATAAAAAATTGTAGTGATATAGTTACAGACATAGAAGCAAAGGCGCTTTGGAACTAAGGTTCCAAGGCGCTTTTTTTGTTTATCTAGTTGTATTTCAAAAAGACCTGCGCAACCTTTTCGGAGTACAAAAAAGACGAGAAAGAATCCAATTTTGAAAGGAGATAAATAATATGTCAATACCACAAATATATGGAAGTTTAGTATTTAATGATAAAATTATGAGGGATAAGCTCCCAAAGGATATTTATAAGGCACTTAGAAAAACAATTGATAAAAACACTCATCTTGAGCTTGATGTTGCAAATGCTGTTGCTGTAGCAATGAAGGAATGGGCTATTGAAAATGGAGCAACACATTTTACACATTGGTTCCAGCCAATGACAGGATTTACAGCTGAAAAGCATGACAGCTTTATTAATCCAGTTGGAGATGGCGACATCATAATGGAATTCTCAGGAAAAGAGCTTGTAAAGGGTGAGCCAGATGCTTCAAGCTTTCCTTCAGGAGGACTTAGAGCAACATTTGAAGCAAGAGGATATACAGCATGGGATCCTACTTCACCAGCATTTATTAAAGACGGAACACTATGTATTCCTACAGCATTTTGTTCCTACAGTGGTGAAGCACTTGATAAGAAGACACCATTGCTTAGATCAATGGAAGCACTTGATAAGGAAGCAACAAAGATACTTAGTATCCTTGGAAATAATGATGTTGAGAGTGTAACAACAACTGTTGGTCCTGAGCAGGAATACTTCTTAATCGATAAAGAGGATTACAAGAAGAGAAGAGATTTAATCTTTACAGGAAGAACATTACTTGGTGCCATGCCTCCAAAGGGACAGGAAATGGAGGATCATTATTTCGGAACATTAAAGCCAAGAGTTGCAGCATATATGCATGATTTGGATGAAGAGTTATGGAAATTAGGAATTCCAGCTAAGACAAAGCATAATGAGGTTGCTCCTTGTCAGCATGAGTTAGCACCAGTATTTGATACAACTAATGTTGCTGTTGATCACAATCAGCTTACTATGGAGATTATGAAGAAAGTAGCTGATAAACATAATTTTGTATGCTTATTACATGAGAAGCCATTTGATGGAATTAATGGTTCAGGTAAGCACAACAACTGGTCAATGACTACTAATACAGGAGTTAATTTACTTGATCCAGGTAAGACACCAGCAGAGAATACACAATTTTTAGTATTCCTTGTAGCAATAATTAAGGCAGTTGATGATTACGCTGATTTGCTTAGATTATCAGTTGCAAGTGCAGGAAATGATCATAGATTAGGTGCAAATGAAGCACCACCAGCAATTGTTTCTATCTTCCTTGGAGATGAGCTTACAGCAGTACTTGATTCAATTGAAAATGATACATTCTTTGGAAAACAGCAGTCTGTAGCAATGGAAACAGGAGCAAAGGTTTTGCCTCACTTTATGAAGGATACAACTGATAGAAACAGAACTTCACCATTTGCATTTACTGGAAATAAATTTGAGTTTAGAGCACTTGGTTCTTCACTTTCTGTATCGGGTCCAAATGTTGTTCTTAACACAGCAGTATCAGAGGTGCTTGCCCAGTTCTCAAAGGAACTTCAGAATGTAGCTAAGGAAGATATGGATAAGGCAGTTCATGAGTTAATCAAGAAAACAATTATTGAGCATAAGAGAGTAATCTTTAACGGAAACGGATACACAGATGAGTGGGTTGCAGAGGCAGAGAAGAGAGGCTTATATAACTACAAATCAACTCCAGATGTATTACCTTCATTTATTGAGAAGAAGAATGTTGACTTGTTTGTATCTCATGGAATATTTACAGAGAGCGAAATTAATTCAAGATATGAAATCTTACTTGAGAATTATTCAAAGACAATTCATATTGAAGCAAAAACTTTGTCAGATATGTTAACACATGAGTTTATGCCAACATTAATGAAATATTTAGATCAGATTACTGATATTGCAGCTAAGAAAAAACAGGTTTCAGATAGTATTTCATGTAAATCAGAGCTTAAGCTTATTGATAAATTAAGTGCTTGGTATGAGAAATTAGATGACTTAAATGATAAGCTTGTAGCTGATAGAAAGAAGGCAGAAGCTATGGAGGATAGCTTAGATATGGCTAAGTTCTATCAGACAGAGATATTGGCTGATATGGCAGCAATTAGAACAATTGCAGACGAGGCAGAGGAAGTGATTCCTGAAGAGTTAATGCCATATCCAAGCTATACAAAGATGTTATTCTACGTATAAACAATAAAATAAATTAGCTGATTTTACGCAAAGGCGCGTTTTCTATTAAGAAGACGCGCCTATTTTAATAGCATAAATTTATGGCAGAAGATAATGTGATTTGTAAAATCGAAGGGAGAGATGTTTATGACAAAGGAAATATTTGATGCAATAAATGGAAGTGTATTTGGAGTGTGGTTTCTAATAGGAGCTGCATTAGTATTCTGGATGCAGGCAGGATTTGCCATGGTAGAGGCAGGTTTTACCAGAGCAAAGAATACAGGTAACATTATAATGAAAAATCTTATGGATTTTTGTATAGGTACAGTTGTATTTATTTTAATAGGCTTTGGACTATTGTTTGGTGAAGATTTATTTGGATTTATTGGTAAACCAGGTTTCGACCTTTTTACAGCATATGAGAATTTTGATTGGTCAAATTTCGTATTTAACTTGGTTTTCTGTGCAACAACAGCAACTATAGTATCAGGTGCAATGGCTGAGAGAACAAAATTCTTATCGTATTGTATTTATTCAGGAGTTATTTCAGCACTTATATATCCAATTGAAGCACATTGGATTTGGGGAAATGGCTGGTTAGCTCAAAAAGGATTCCATGATTTTGCAGGTTCATGTGCAATTCATATGGTAGGTGGTATTTCAGCACTTATTGGTGCGGCAATACTTGGACCTCGTATTGGTAAGTTTGTAAAAGACAAAAATGGCAAAGTAACAAAGGTAAATGCTTTCCCAGGACATAATATTCCAATTGGTGCATTAGGCGTATTTATCTTATGGTTTGGCTGGTATGGATTTAATGGTGCAGCAGCAACTTCAATAGAGCAGTTAGGAAGTATTTTCCTTACAACTACAATTGCACCAGCAGTAGCAACAGTAATTTGTATGATTTTTACTTGGGTAAAATATGGTAAACCAGATGTATCAATGTGTCTTAATGCTTCCCTTGCAGGTCTTGTAGCAATTACAGCAGGTTGTGATGTTGTTGATGGCTTGGGAGCAATAGTTATTGGTTTAGTAGCAGGTTTATTAGTAGTATTTGGTGTTTGGTTACTTGATTATGTTCTTCACATCGATGATCCAGTAGGTGCAGTAGCAGTTCACTGCTTAAATGGTATTTGGGGAACAATAGCTGTTGGCTTTTTTGCAACAACAACAGTTCCAGGAAATGATAGTATAAATGGTTTATTCTATGGTGGAGGTTTTGACCAGTTAGGATTACAGCTTCTTGGTTTTGCAACAGTAGCACTTTGGACAGCCGTTACAATTACAATTGCATTCCTTGTAATTAAAGCAATATTTGGTATTCGTGCAAGTGAAGAGGATGAAATTGCTGGTCTTGATGTAACTGAACATGGTCTTCCATCTGCATACGCAGGCTTTAGTATTATGGATATTGCTAATACAATGACTATGGAGGTAAATGAAAATAGTAGCTTGGGAACAGAGGATTATGATGCAGCATCAAACGTAGTAAAGGAGGCTGCAGTTCAGGTTACAAAGATGCAGATTCCAGATACAGGAATGTACAAGGTTGTTATTATTGCAAAGCTTGCAAGATACGATGTGCTTAAGAAGGCAATGAATACACTTGGGGTAACAGGTATGACAGTAACACAGGTTATGGGCTGTGGTGTACAAAAGGGTGCTGGCGAGATGTATCGTGGAGTTGAGATGGATGTAACACTTCTTCCTAAAGTAAAGGTTGAAGTAGTAGTAAGTAAGATTCCAGTAGACAGTGTTATTGAGGCTGCAAAGAAGGCTCTATACACAGGACATATTGGAGATGGAAAGATATTTGTATATCCAGTTGAGAAGGTTGTTAAGATTCGTACAGGAGAAGAGGATTTTGAAGCACTTCAGGATGTAGAATAGGGTACATAATATAAAATATATGGAATAATATAAAAATTACTAAAATTATATAATAAAGAGAAAATAGAGTGCTAGTTGTATTGTTTAGCTGAATAAAACCATTGAAAAATTGGATGAAAATGCACTATATAGCCTCAAAAGATTATTTACGAAAATTGTTATGATAGAATTAATCAAACAAAAAATAGGCGAATACATTTAATATTAATGTATGAAAGGAAATAAATTCATAAATACATAAATAAATTAATCGCTTATGGTTCGTGTGAAATTTAGTAGAAAATTGGAGGTATATGGCATGAAGGTTTTATTCATAGGTGGAACAGGTACAATTAGCACTGCTATTTCTAGAAAGCTTGCTGAAAAAAATGTGGATTTATATTTGCTTAACAGAGGAAACAGAAATGATGTAATAGCTGGAGAAGTAAAATGGCTTAAGAAAGACATAAATGATGAAGAGGCTGTTAAGGAGCTTATTAAGGATTTAAGCTTTGACGTTGTATGCGATTTTATAGGCTTTACAGTTGAACAGGTAGAAAGAGATTACAGATTATTTGCAGGTAAGACAAAACAATATATGTATATTAGCTCGGCTTCGGCATATCATAAGCCAGTTAAGGATTATAGAATTACAGAGGCAACTACACTTGCTAATCCATATTGGGAGTATTCAAGAAACAAGATTGCCTCGGAGGAATTCTTGCTCAAAATGTACAGAGAAAATGGATTTCCAGTTACAATAATTAGACCAAGTCACACTTATGATCTTCGTTCCGTTCCACTTGGTGTTCATGGGGATAACGGAAGCTATCAGGTAATTAAGAGAATGATGGAAGGAAAGCCAGTAATAATTCATGGAGATGGAACTAGTCTATGGACTATTACATATAACGAGGATTTTGCAGAAGGCTTTATTGGACTAATGGGAAATCCACATGCAATAGGAGAAGCATTCCAGATTACAAGTGATGAATCTCTTACATGGAACCAGATATATAAGATAATTGCAGATTACCTTGGAGTTGAATTTAAGCCTTATTACGTTTCTTCAGAATTCCTTGATGCAGCAAGTGATTATGATTTTAAGGGCGGATTAATTGGAGATAAATCTAATACAGTTGTATTTGATAATACTAAGCTTAAGAATGCAGTTCCTGGTTTTGTTGCAAAAACTCGCGCAGAGGAAGGCATTAAAATGGTTCTAGACTATATTAGAGAACACAAGGAATGTCAGATTGAGGATGAAAAATTTGACAGATGGTGTGACTTAGTAATAGAAGAATTAGAGGCGGCTAAAAAAAGAATTTTAAGTAGATAAATGATAATATCTATAGCTACAAATTAATATTGCTTATTTTAATATTACTTTTACTCGCTAGAAATAGTGTTCAACAAAACAAGAGTCACCGGCATTTTGTCAGTGATTTTTGTTTTTTTAAAGATTTCCTACTTACCAAACAGAAACAGATTACAATATTTAAAAAAATTTTAAAAAAATGAAACTTTAGTACCAATGCAATAGTATTATAAATAGATAAGGAAAAACGCAAATATGGTTTTGCCAGTAAAATATGTAAAATTAATTTTGACGATAAATTATTCATACCTTATAATTGTTTATAGAGAAATAATACGAAAAGAGTAAGGATAACAATGAATATCAAAGTCGATAATAACAAAAGCGTATTCAAAAAAGTAATGGAGCAAATATCAGGAATATTTTTCCCCATACTTAATCTATTAACTGCAACAAGTATTATGAAAAGTGTTGTAGTATTGCTGGCAACCTTTGGAGTATTATCTGAAACAAGTGGAGTATACAGATTGTTTTATGCTGTATCAGATGGATTCTTTTATTTTCTTCCTTGCCTTTTGGCGATTACAGCCGCCAAGCAGTGGAAAACAGATCCATTTTTATCACTGTTGATACCGTTTGCGATGCTTTATCCAGACATAACAGCTTCATTGGAGAATGGTCAGACAATAGATTTCTTAGGACTTACTATTCCGTCTACGATTTATCACTCGAGCGTAATACCGGTTTTGCTTGCAATAGGCTTATTACATTTTGTTGAGAAGCCTTGTGATAAATATATACCAGAGGCCATTAGAGGCTTTACTAAGCCAATAATATGTTGCATAATCGTCCTTCCGATAACATTTTTATTATTTGGACCAATGGGATCTTGGATTGGAGATATTTTAACAAAAATATTCTTTGCAATATATGAATGGAATGCTGTTGTAGCAGGTGCATTTATGGGCTTTTTCATGCAACCGATGGTTGTTATAGGAGCACATTGGAGTGTAGTTCCAGTTAGCATAAGTAACGTTGCTAATTATGGATATGACGTAATAATGCCTCTTGTAGGAGGTGCTGTTTATGGTCAGGCTGGTGCAGCACTTGCAGTAGGACTTATGTATAAGAAGAACAAAGAGAAGAAACGTTTGGCATATCAGGCTTCATTTACAGCAGCTTTAGGGGTTACGGAACCAGCATTATTTGGTGTAAATGTTCCATTGTTAAGACCTATGATTGCAGCGTGCTTGTCAGGTGCAGTGGGAGGTGCTATAGCAGGATTTGCAGGAACAAGGTGTACGTCATTCGCTTTTCCTAGCTTCTTAACCTGTGTTGCATATTATGGTCCTGGTTTTGCAATGTTTTTAGTTTCAATGGCATTATCCTTTGTACTAGGATTTATATTTACAATGTTACAGAAGAAAGCAATTGTTAAATCGCTAGATGATACAGAGGACAACAAATAATTCATAAAGTTTCTGGCAGATTGTTGGGATGTGCAAAGGAAGCTGCAGGTAATAACTGATGCGTATCTAGTAGCAAGTTTGCCAAGGAATATTTGAACATAAATAAGTATTTTATTTAGGAGGAGAACAAAATGGATAATAATCAAAATAACTTTGGAGGAAATGTTCCAAATAATGATGGAATGAACGGACTTGGTCAACCGCAGAATAATCAAGGAATGAACGGATTTAGTCAGCCAAATAATCAAGGAATGAACGGATTTGGTCAGCCAAATAATCAGGGAATGAACGGATTTAGTCAGCCAAATAATCAGGGAATGAACGGATTTAGTCAACCGCAGAATAATCAGGGAATGAACGGATTTAGTCAGCCAAATAATCAGGGAATGAACGGATTTAATCAGCCAAATAATCAGGGAATGAACGGATTTGGTCAGCAGAATAATCAGGGAAAAAATGGATATAAGCCACCAAAGAAAAAATCCAAGGCTCCGCTAATTGTTGGTATTGTAGTTGGAGTTATAGCATTGCTTGTAGTACTTGCATTTGCAATAACTATGGTTTACTTTAATAAAGGCGGTGCAAGTTCGATTGAAGCAGTAATTGATAAGTATGTAGATTCTATGAATAATAACAACAAAGATGAATATTTAGATTTGTTACCACCTACTACTTCTAACAAAGATTCTTTTGGACAATATTTTGATAGTAACGCTACAGTTAGAAAAGAAAGGGGCACAAAGATTTCTAACACTAAGGTTACAGTAACAAAGAATTATTCAAGCTCAGAATTAGATGGTATTAAGAGCAAATATAACTTTAAGGGTATTAATGCAATGATGCTAAAGGAAGCTGCTGATGTTAGTTTGGAGTGTGATATTTCATATTCATTAGATGGTGTGCAGTATGTATCTAGAGGTAAGATTAATTTTGTCCTCGTTAAAATGTCTAGTAAATGGTATTATATTACAAATGATGACTTACAGATTTTAGATGATTCTGGAAGTGATATAACAACACAAGCTGTTACAGAAACAACTGAGGAAGCAACAACTACAGAAGATATTATAACAACAGAGGCAACAACAGAAGCAACAACAGAAGCAACTACAGAGGCAACAACAGAGGCAACTACAGAAGCAACTACAGAGGCACAGAATAATGATACTCCTGCTCCAACTGCAAACGGTAACTGGAGAGACTTAAAGTTTAACTTAGATGGAAAAACATATTCATGGCCATTAAAGTACTCAGATGTTGAAGCATGGGGATTTGATTTATCAGCATATGCAAATGAGTCAGTTCCTGCAAATTCTTATACTGTATCTGTTGCAGCTGAAAATTCAGCAGGAGATACAGTGAATGTAAGCTTTAAGAATGCTACAACTGATGCAAAGGCAGCAAAGGATTGTGAGATTTTGAGCATTTCAATTGAAAAGTCTAGCTTGTATACATTCTCTAAAGATTTTTCGTTAACAAATGGTGTTACATTTGGAATGACTATTGATGAGGTTGTTAATTTAATGGGAGAACAGCCTACTGATTCATACGATGGCTCATCTGGTTATGCTACAAGAACTTATGCTGTATCAAGCGATATTTATGCAAATAATATTAAATTCGATTTTTCAGATGGAAAATTAGAAGAAATTAAAATAGAAAATTATGATAAGTAAGCGAGAATTTACTTTTTTTACATCGTAAGGTGTGGTACAATATCGCTCGTATAAGATAAAGAGTTGTAATAAAACAAGAGGTGGAGAAACACTTTGGTTAAGTGATTCTCCACCTTTTGTTTCTTTTTTGTCTTTGGCAAGTACATTTTATTAATACATTTCGCATTTGATAATATCTTACATACAAAATATAACAAGTGGCTACATGAATGTAAAACTGATAATAGATTTCTACAATTTTTATAAATAATTCTCATATTATGAAAGAGAGGCTTTGGATAGGAGTATGGTACAAAAACGAAAATTAAATTATAAAAATCAAATGAAATTAGAAAATATATTCACAATAATATGATGTAATGATATGATTTTGCTATTAGATATTAAAAACATATATGAGAGGTACTTATGAAGAAAAAAATATCAGCATATAGGTTATTTGTAATAATCAGCATAATTATTATAGTGGTGTTTAATATATTAGCAAGGATAAGACTATTTTGTGATTTCTATACAGATCATATATATAGAATTTGGGCTAATACATATGGGAGGCTTATGGGTTTATTTCCTGTGTCAGTCGGGGAATTAATGATAATAGCAATGATAATAGTTGTGCTTATGGCTATGATATTTAGTATTTTACTAATATTTATAAAAAAAGAAGCATATAAGAGCTTTTGCAAAGGATATTATAAAGTGTTTTTCACATTGATATTAATTACCTGCTTACTAATGACATTTAACTGTTCAATACCTTATAATTGTTCGAGAATTACATTTGAAAGACCAGCGAAGAAAAGCTACAGCGAAGAAGAAATAATAACAGTGTATAACTATGTTGTTAGTGAATGCAACGAATTATATAAGGAAGTAAAACGAGATGAAGATGGTCTTGTGTGCTTACCAGACAATGTGCAGGAAGAGGTTAAACAGGCACTTAGAAAGCTTTCGAAGCAGTATCCAAGATTAAAAGGATACTATCCAAATGCTAAAAGAATAATGAATTCATTTTTCATGAATCAGACAGGAACAATTGGAGTTTATTTTCCGTTTTCACTGGAGGCGAATTACATAAAATATCTGTCTCCTACATTTTTGCCATCGACAATAGCCCATGAACTAGCTCACCTAAAAGGCTATATGTATGAGGATGAAGCCAACTTTATTTCTTATCTGGCATGCATTGGAAGTGATAACAAAGAGGTACAATATGCAGGGTATATTTCAGTATTATATTATTTGGAAGATGATATAGCGACTGTGAAAAATAAGAAAGCATTAGAAAAATGCGATAACAGGGTTTGGAAGGATGCCATAATCTACACAAAGAATGCACTTGCAGAAATAGAAAGTAAGAAGGAATTTATATCTACAGAAGTAGTTGAAAAGTTAGATAAAAAATTCACTGAAACCTACATGGATTACTATGGTGTTACTCCAAATTATTCAGAAGTTGTTCGTCTTATGCTTAACTACTATGATGGAATATTATATTGATATAAGCGGCTATAAGTTAGTTGGCTTTAGTCGGCGAGATTAATAATGCGTGTTAAGAAAAATAAAGTATAAATAATTGTATTATTTGTTTTTTGTTATGAATTGTGTTATATTTCTCGAAAGTGAATTATGATTTACAAAGGAGATGGAAATGATGTTTAATGATGACGAAAATCAGGATAACTACAAACAGACCATGTGGAGGATTAAACTTGCTATTGGAGCAGTTATACTTGTAATTATTCTAGTATTATGCTTAATATTTAAGGCTATAGCAGCATTGGCAATTGTATTTACATGTATACCATATATTGCCTTCTTGGTATTCTCGTCTATGGGAAGCAAGCTACAAAGAAGGGTGTGGCTAAGTGGCTTAAATAATAAATTATCTGAAATGGGTAAAATCCTTGTGATAAAATGGACAGCAACCTTTAGTGTTATTGTAATCTTACTTAGTGTTGCACAGTTTTTGCTAAATCCATCTTATATTCCACTAGGTTTACTAGGAATAGTATTTTGCGTTTATAGCATTTTCAGATATATGTCATCTAGATATAAGCTTGGGCTGCTTCGCCAAACTCCATTAGAAGCACTTAAAAATGGATTTAACAAAAATGCAGAGGACAACTACGTCAAAAGTAAAAAATCAAAAACAAAAAAACAAAACAAAAATAAAAACGAACAGGAATTTATTCTAATTGAATGTAACAATTGCGGACAAAGAAGCAGAATTCCTGGCAACAAAGGAAAACTTATGGTTACGTGCCCAAAATGTGGAAACACTAGTGAAGTGGAACCATAATTATTCGAAAAACAAATACGTAAGCCAAAGTTTGATAGTGTAAAGTGCACTATGAAAAGATGAGTAAAAAAGCTCAAGGTTTTTGAGAGGAAGATATTATGCAGACAGTTTTATGTTATGGTGATTCGAATACCTATGGATATAGTCCGGTTGATGGGGAAAGATGGAGTAAGGGTATAAGGTGGACTGGAATTTTGAAGGACCTGTTAGGTGCTGATTATGAGGTTATTGAGGAAGGCTGTAATGGCAGGACCACTATTTTGGAGGTTCCAAGTGATGTGTGGAAAAATGGGTTAACATATCTTAAGCCTTGTCTTAATTCCCATAAACCTATAGATTATTTTGTTATGATGCTTGGAACAAATGATTTAAAGTTTCAGTTTGGAGTAGGTGCAAAGGAGGTTGCAAAAGGAGCAGAGACATTAGTTGAAGAAGTGAAGGATTTTTCCGATTCAAAGAATGTGAAGCTTCCAAAAATAATTTTAATTTCTCCTCCATATATTGGAGAAGGGATATGTCAGTCTCCATTTGGCAATGATTTTGATGAGAAATCAGTGATAGAATCTAAGAAATTTGCAAAATATTATGAAGAGGTTGCTAATAGGCAAGGTTGTATATTTGTCGATGCAGCTAAAGCTGTAATGCCTTCTTTAGAAGATTCGTTACACCTTATGCCGTCGGAACACAAAAAGCTGGCACACAAAATATACGAAGTAATTAAAAGCAATTAGTTAGAAAAAATAAATTAAAATCAAAAAATGTCGATATTTGTTGAAAACTATTTATTGATAATATAATTGTCACTAGTATAATAAAACTGTAAATTGTGGTTTTACATATAAATGAGGAATTTGTTATGAATAAACTAAAGGTTGCCATTGCTGACGACAACGAAATAACTTTAAGGATGCTAGTTGAAATAGTAAATAGTGACAACGAATTGGAGGTAGTTGGTCGTGCTCTTGATGGAAAAAGGTTGATTACGCTAATAAAAGAAAAGCAGCCAGATGTAGTTTTGTTAGATTTACTTATGCCAGAATTAGATGGAATTGCAGTTATGGAATATGTAAATGCAGATGCAACAATAAAAAATCCAGCATTTATTGTTGTCTCTTCTTTTGACCATAAAAATCTTACATCAGATGCATTTGCACTTGGGGCTGAGTATTATATGCTTAAACCTTTTGATAAGGAAACTGTTTTAAATAGAATAAAGAAAGTTTACATAAAGCATTTAGATGAAGTTGGGTTAAATGATAATCTTACAGAAGCTAATCTAGGAAGTGGCATAGACAATGAAGAAATTGCTACTGAAACAATTGGCTCTTGCTTGGATAAAAAGCTAGAAACAGACGTGACATATATGCTTAGAAAAATAGGGATACCAGCCAATTTAAAGGGCTATCAGTACATTAGAACAGCAATTATTATGGCAGTTAAGGATATGGAGGTATTAGATGGAATTACAAAAATTTTATATCCTGATATAGCCAAGAAATATAATAGCACAACAAGTAGGGTGGAACGTTCAGTAAGACATGCCATAGAGGTAGCTTGGGATAGAGGCAGCGATGAATTAATTGAAGAATTATTTGGAAAAGGAATAAGCTTTGCAAAGGGAAAACCAAGTAATTCAGAATTTATAGCATTATTAGCGGATAAAATAAGATTAAAATATAATCTAGGATGTTAGCTTATTGCAATTTTTTCTCACAAATTATTTTGGCTAATTCAAAGAAAATAATTGATAATAGCTAAAAAAATGATTATAATATACGAACAACGGAAAGTTGTTATATATGCACGTAATTTGTAGGAGGAAAAAAATGAAGATAGGAATATTGGGTTATGGTAATCTTGGCCGCGGTATTGAAGCTGCCATTAGACAAAACGATGATATGGAGCTTACTTCTGTTTTTACAAGAAGAGATCCTTCATCAGTTAAGCTTAATACACCAGGGGTTGGCGTATATAATGTAAGCGAGATTGTAGATCATAAAGATGACATTGATGTATTAGTACTTTGTGGTGGAAGTGCAACTGATTTACCAGAGCAGACACCAGAGTACGTTAAGTACTTTAATGTAATTGATAGTTTTGATACACATGCAAGAATTCCAGAGCATTTTGCTAACGTAGATAAGGTAGCAAAGGAGAATGGAAACATTGCACTTATTTCTTGTGGATGGGATCCAGGAATGTTCTCCCTTATGAGACTTTATTCAAATGCAATTCTTCCAGAGGGAAATGATTATACATTCTGGGGCAAAGGCGTAAGTCAGGGCCATTCAGATGCAATTAGAAGAGTTGAAGGGGTAAAGAATGGTAAACAGTATACTATTCCAATCGATTCAGCACTTGAAGCAGTAAGAAGTGGAAGTAATCCTGATTTAACAACAAGACAGAAGCATCTTCGTGAGTGCTTTGTTGTTCCAGAAGAAGGCGCTGATTTAGCTAAGATTGAAGAGACAATTAAGAATATGCCTAACTATTTTGCAGATTATGATACAATTGTTCACTTCATTACTGAAGAAGAATTACAGAGAGATCATTCAGGAATTCCACATGGTGGATTTGTATTTAGAACTGGTGTTACTGGACTTAATAAGGAGAACAAGCATATAATCGAGTATAATCTTAAGCTTGACTCTAATCCAGAATTTACAGCATCTGTAATCGTTGCATTTGCAAGAGCAATCAATCGTATGCATGGTGAGGGAATGACTGGATGTAAGACAGTATTTGATGTTGCACCAGCATACTTAAGCCCAGTATCAGGTGAGGAATTAAGAGCACACTTACTTTAAGTAGGAAACCAATTGGTTTTAGATAATGGGTAGTACACTGTAAGAAAATTATTTATATATAAACAAGAAAAGAGCATGTAAATAGTGTAATGCTAAATATTGCTAACTAGATTAATTAACAATAGTATGGCTTACATCATGAACATGCTCTTTTTCTGTGGTTTATTAATATGAGTATAGTGTAGTTGAGAAATCATCTGCTTTATATACAGTGTTTTGTTTAGTTACATTTCCGAAGCTATCATATTCAAATTCTTCATAGTGGTCAAGCTGATCGTTAAAGTAAACTGATTCTTTAATCTTTTGCTTTTTGTCGTTATATTCATATGCTCTATAACCATACATTTTGTCTTCACTGCAAATGTTAACCTTTGTTAAAAGACCATCCTGGTAGATGTATTCATTCTTAAGACTTACAACATCTTTGTCATCATATGTAGTTTCTGATTCAAGATTTCCATCTGAATTATATGTATAAACCACGTAGCTTATACAAGGTGTAACAGTATCTGATGTGGTAACCTTAGAAACCTTGTTGTCGCTATTGTATTCATAAACATTAAATGTGACAGTACCACTTGTATTGTTTGTTTCTTTAATAAGAAGACCAGCATCGTTGTACTCTTTTGTCTTTTCGTATTCGTAGGCATCCTTGTTGTCTTTGTCGGCTTCCTTGAAAGCGATTTCACTTATACAGTTGTTTTTGTCATCGTAAGTGTAAACAACGTGACGGAAGGGAGTAACACCATCACGACAAAATGCGATTACTTCTTTCTTGTTATGATTCTTATCATAAGAGTAATCAGTTCGGCCAGCTATCTTTGTTCCATCATTATAATATAGTTCCATAGAAACTGCTGCATCAGAACAAGTTGCATCAACTATTGAAGGAATACCTTCAACTTGTACAGAAGCTGCATCTGCCGAAGAAGCCTTAGCTTCTGTAGTGGCTTTGGTTGTTTCCTTTGCCTGCTCTGTTGCATCAACTGTTGTTGCAACAGTAGTTTCACTTGTTTTGTCTTTATTTTCTGTTTTTCCACAGTTGCATAATGCAAGTGTGGAAATTGCCAGAGTGGATAAAATAATTAATTTCTTTTTCATTTGGACCTCCATAGTAGTTTTTTCAAAATAACACTTGTACATATTAATACAATAAACGGATTTATTCAATAAATATTACGCAATATGGAGTAAATAATTATGAAAAAACTGTGAAACATATTGTTCCCTAATTATGTCTCATACATAGCAAGAAAAAAATAAATAACATTAATTAATTTACTTTTATGCAAAGAGTCTACAAAATAGCATATAAATGACTTGTTAAATACAACATATTGTTTATAATGCATTAAATGTTAATTTACCTTTGAAATTGTTTTGGGGAAATAATATAATGTAATAAGAATTTGGCGGGTTGAGATTTTTTATGGGTATGCGGTGTATATTCTGGGGAGGGTCTTAGCTTATGCAAGAGCGACAGTCAAGTCGCTCTTTGCTCGTCGAATTTTTTTTGCCTTTTTGTAAGCATTAATAGGTGAATCGCATTATTTGTATATATTCTTGTGAAATATTAACAATATGTAATAAAATGCGAATTTGACTATTTACGAAAATTCAAAATTCATATATAATGTAGCAAGTGGTTATTTGAAGTCACGTATATGAAGCATGAATATGTTAGATTTTTACTGTACTAACATGTTGCATCAACGTTTCGTCAAAGGCGAATTTTAACTGCGTTGGTGTTCATTTTTTTGGAGGAGCATTATGAAAACACAGTGGAAGAAATCAACTACATCATCTACTGAAGTTTTGGGAGCAAAAGGTCCCTTAGTTAGTGCTTTTCATTTTTCTTCATATATTTCTAAAATGATTTCAATTAATATTTTAATTATTGTTTTATTTTGTCAGTAGTATTCATTTGCTGGCTTTTTTTTTGCAATAATAGCAATAGAAAATGAGTTGGTTTATCCAACAGAAAGAGGTTATTATGAGTAAGAGAGAAGATATCAAGAAAGTATTGATTATCGGTTCAGGTCCAATCATTATTGGACAGGCATGTGAGTTTGATTATTCAGGAACTCAGGCATGTAAAGCTTTAAGACAGCTTGGTTATCAGATAGTATTGGTTAATTCAAATCCTGCTACAATTATGACAGACCCTGGTATAGCTGATGTAACATACATCGAGCCGCTTAATGTTAAGAGATTAGAGCAGATTATTTCTAAGGAGCGTCCAGATGCTATCCTTCCTAACCTTGGCGGACAGTCAGGTCTTAACCTTTGTTCAGAGCTTGCTTCAGAAGGTATCTTAGATAAGTATAATGTTAAGGTTATTGGTGTTCAGGTTGATGCTATCGAGCGTGGTGAAGATAGAATTGAGTTTAAGAAGACTATGGATAAGCTTGGAATCGAGATGGCAAGAAGTGAAGTTGCTTACTCTGTAGAGGAAGCACTTGCAATCGCTGATAAGCTTGGTTATCCAGTTGTTCTTCGTCCAGCATACACTATGGGTGGCGCTGGCGGCGGACTTGTATATAATGTAGAAGAACTTAAGACTGTATGTGCAAGAGGTCTTCAGGCTTCTTTAGTAGGACAGGTTCTTGTTGAGGAGTCAATCCTTGGATGGGAAGAGCTTGAGCTTGAGGTTGTTCGTGATGCTAAGGGCAACATGATTACAGTATGCTTCATCGAAAACATTGATCCGCTTGGAGTTCATACAGGTGATTCATTCTGTTCAGCACCTATGCTTACTATTTCTGAGGAGTGCCAGAAGCGTCTTCAGGAGCAGGCATATAAGATTGTTAACGAAGTAGAGGTTATTGGTGGTACTAACGTGCAGTTCGCTCATGACCCTGTTTCAGATAGAATTATTGTTATTGAAATTAATCCAAGAACTTCACGTTCTTCAGCACTTGCTTCTAAGGCAACTGGTTTCCCAATTGCGTTAGTTTCAGCAATGCTTGCAGCTGGTCTTACATTAGATGAGATTCCATGTGGTGAGTGTGGAACACTTGATAAGTATGTACCAGGTGGAGATTATGTTGTTATTAAGTTTGCTAGATGGGCATTCGAGAAATTTAAGGATTCAGAGGATAAGCTTGGTACTCAGATGCGTGCTGTAGGTGAAGTAATGAGTATTGGTAAGAACTATAAAGAGGCTTTCCAAAAGGCAATCAGAAGTCTTGAAATTGGTAGATATGGTCTTGGATTTGCTAAGGACTTCAATGAGAAGACTAAGGATGAGCTTCTTAAGATGCTCATTTATCCAACAAGTGAGAGACAGTTCATTATGTATGAAGCACTTAGAAAGGGTGCTACAGTTGATGAATTATTTAACTTAACTAAGATTAAGCACTATTTCATCCAGCAGATGAAGGAATTAGTTGAGGAAGAGGAAGCACTTCTTGCTATGAAGGGTTCAGTACCTTCTAAGGAGGTTCTTGAAACTGCTAAGAAGGATGGTTTCTCAGATAGATATCTTGCTAAACTTCTTGAGGTATCAGAGGCTGATATTAGAAATGCAAGAACAGGTTATGGTATAGTTGAAGCTTGGGAGCCAGTACATGTATTTGGTACTCAGGATAGAGAATATTACTACTCAACTTACTGTGCACCAGACAATACAAAGGTTTCTGACAAGAAGAAGATTATGATTCTTGGTGGTGGTCCAAACAGAATTGGACAGGGTATCGAATTTGATTACTGTTGTGTACATGCAGCATTTGCACTTAAAGAGCTTGGATTTGAGACAATTATTGTTAACTGTAATCCAGAGACAGTATCAACAGACTATGATACTTCAGATAAATTATACTTTGAGCCACTTACACTTGAAGATGTTCTTAGTATTTATCACAAGGAGAAACCAGTTGGTGTTATCGCACAGTTTGGTGGACAGACTCCACTTAACCTTGCAGCAGACCTTAAGGCTAATGGAGTAAACATTTTAGGTACTTCTCCAGAGGTTATTGATATGGCTGAGGATAGAGATTTATTCCGTGCTATGATGGAGAAGCTTGAGATTCCTATGCCAGAGGCAGGAATGGCTGTTAATGTTGAGGAAGCATTAGAGATAGCTGAGAGAATTGGTTACCCAGTTATGGTTCGTCCTTCATACGTTCTTGGTGGACGTGGTATGGAAGTTGTTAATGAGCCAGAATCACTTAAGCAGTATATGGCTGCAGCAGTTGGTGTAACTCCAGATAGACCAATTCTTATTGATAGATTCCTTCGTCACGCTACAGAGTGTGAGGCTGATGCAATCGCTGATGGCAAGCATGCATTTGTTCCGGCTGTTATGGAGCATATTGAGCTTGCAGGTGTTCATTCAGGAGACTCTGCTTGTATTCTTCCTTCAAAGAATATTCCAGAAGATCTTGTTGCTACAATAAAAGAGTACACTCGTAAAATTGCAGAAGAGATGGGCGTATGTGGATTAATGAATATGCAGTACGCTATTGAGGATGGAAAGGTTTATGTATTAGAGGCTAACCCAAGAGCTTCTAGAACAGTACCTCTTGTATCAAAGGTATGTAACGTTCAGATGGTTAAGCTTGCAACTGAGATTATGACAAGAGAGCTTACTGGTAAGCCATCACCAATCTCAGATCTTAAGGAAGTTAAGACTAATTACTATGGTGTTAAGGAAGCTGTATTCCCATTCAACATGTTCCAGGAGGTTGACCCTGTACTTGGACCAGAAATGCGTTCAACAGGAGAGGTACTTGGACTTTCAGAGAATGTTGGTGAAGCATTCTTCAAGGCTCAGGAAGCTACTCAGACAAGACTTCCTAAGGAAGGTACAGTTCTTATAAGTGTAAGCAGCAAAGATAAACCAGAGGTGGTTGATGTTGCTAAGAAGTTTGAGGAGTGTGGATTTGGTATCCTCGCTACTGGAACAACTTATGAGCTTCTTGTTGCTAATGGCGTTAAGGCTGAGAGAATTAACAAGATGCAGGAAGGTAGACCAAACATTGTTGATGCTGTAATGAATGGTAAGGTTCAGCTTATCATTAATACTCCAGCAACTAAGGAAGAGAAGCTTTTTGATGATAGTTATGTTCGTAAGACAGCTATTAAGGCTAAGGTTCCTTACTTCACAACTATGGCTGCTGCAAAGGCAACTGCAGATGGTATATACACAGTAATTAAAGAGGGTGAAATCGGAGTTAAGTCGCTTCAGGAGATTCACTCAATCTAGTACTGTGATACAAACAAATTAAAATAAATATTGTAATTAAAATTACAAGCAATATAAATAAAATTTGTAATTAAAATTACAAGCAATATAAACAAAGAAAAAGTTCTTTTGCTGATGCAGAGGGACTTTTTTTGACTATATTATTAATTTTATAATAAATATATGATAATATATACCTAGTTCACTGAAAAATTAAATGAAATAAAGGTGGTTTTGCCTGTAAAAGAGGATAAGGGGAAAAGAAAATCCCTATGACGAATTATGGAATTACAATTGCGTACCTTAATGGAATATTAGATAAGATTATTGTTCCTAAGTAAAGTAGACAAAACATTCCAAAAGGTTTATAATTCGAGAAGTTACAACAAAAGAAAAAAATAGGCATTATTATTTTATGGCAGTAAAATGTGTAAGCTTATATATTTAATGGAGGTAGAAGTATGATATCATTAATTATTGACATAATTATTGCAGGTATAGCAGGTTGTATAGCAGGCGAATTGATGGGCAGCAAGGGAAGTCGTCTGTATAATGTAATACTTGGAATAGTAGGCGGTAGCGTAGGTGGTGTAATTTTCAGATTAATTGGATTTTCGGCATCTAATAGAATTGGTGGACTTGTAGTTTCAGTTGTAGGTGCATGCCTGGTAATTTATATGGTTAGAGTAATCAAAAAATAATTCGTACATATTTACATTAAATAGTTTAAGCGCTGTAGGGCGCTTTTACTTTTATAGTCAGACAGAACAGTAGTGGTTGAAGCAAGAAGCAACGAAGCTTTAATATTGTGTGTAGTTTGCATTATTTGGTACTATACTATAGAAAGGAATATTTTATTTGCTTTACTAGAATAAATATATTGAAGAATTAAAATAATAATGTAATAGATTAGGCTAAATAAACTATGCTATAAATAAATCAAGGGATATAAATTGACTACACAGATATATGAAAAAGTGTTGGATAAGGAGCAGATATATGAAAGTAGACGGAATAATTTTTGATATGGATGGAACCTTGTGGGATAGTGCAGCTAATGTTGCAGCATCTTGGAATGCAGTTTTGGATAAGCTTGGAGAGGTGAAAGCAAGATTTACAGAAGCTGACATAAAAAGTGTAATGGGACAGACAATGGATTCAATTGCTGCTAGATTTTTTACTGAGGTTTCACCGAAACGTCAAATGGAAATAATGATGGAATGCGGTGAATATGAGAATGAGTATTTGAGCTTTCATGGGGGCGTGCTATACCCAGAATTGGAAGAAACCTTGAAGAAATTAGCAAAAAATCATAAGCTTTGTATTGTTAGTAACTGTCAAAGCGGTTATATAGAAGCATTTTTACAATATTATGGTTTCGAGGATTATTTTACAGATATATTATGTTGGGGAGATAATGAACTTCCTAAAGGGGATAACATTAAATTGATGATTGAAAGAAATAATCTAAAAGCTCCTGTTTATGTTGGTGATATTCAGGGAGATTGTGATAGCACATACTATGCGGGAGCTAAATTTATTCATGCGGCGTATGGGTTTGGACACGTGGATAGATGTGATGCAAGAATTGAAAAATTTAGCGATTTATTAGAGGTTATTGAGTAGAAAAAAATCGAAAAATTAGCGTATTATAAGAGATTATTGAGTAGATAATATAAGATATTATTAGAAATCAGTTGATGTTTAGCATAAAAGTCAAAAAAATAGTAATATTTATAGAAATTTTGTTTAATTTGTCAAAGATATAGTGTATAATAAATACATCTATACGATAAAAAGTGAAGGTTAATAATGCGAAATGTTTCTGCAATATTAATCTAATCGGTGGGTTGCCGTATGTCATACAATGAAAAGTTTATTTCATAATCTTATGGTTTGGAATAGATTTGCTATGACTAAAGGTAACAATACATACATGGGAGGTATATATTATGAAGGCAGTTAAGATTTTTAAATTTGCGGGCGGTAGAGCGTTAACAAAATCATCAGGATTCAATGGTGAGATTACAAGTGGTGGAGATCGTTTTGATCCAGCTGCGGCAGAAAATGCTATTAATGAGTTTTGTGAATCTCATAATGTAATTGATATTATGGTAAATACATACTCATATGCTAATCAGTATGATGAATCAGAGCATAGTACTTTCGACGGAACTAAGATTGTATATACTATAGTATACGAAAAATAGTTTTTAACAAAAAATTTCAAAATTGTTGAAAGTATAGACATAAATTATTCATAATTAGTGGTTATAATAAAAACATAGTTTTTTTCATAATCTCTTTTAAAAGTATTAAAAAATGCCAGTTTAAGTACTGGCATTTTTTAATGCTTTTTTTTAGAAATAACCGATTTTTGTGTTTTAAGTAATATATGATATAATGATTGGTGTATGAAGATTTTACGAGAATATGAAGTGATTATTTGCGAAACATACGAGTAAACAAAAATATTTTTTCGTAAATATAAGACAAAATACATAAATTGTGATATTCTAATATAGCAAAATGATTATGTGTAAAACTTTGGGTGTAGATAAGGTTGCTATAATTAATCGAGAGATAGACAATGTAGTTATTGCGATTTTGTTTTATACACATAGTTGTTACGGCAGATAAATTAAGGTTTTGGAGATGGGTTATGAAGTACGGTTACAAAAAATTATCAAGAAACATGAAACGAATTATGCCACTTATTATAGCATTTTGTGTTCTTACAACAGTGGTATATACAGCTTACGCATTTAATGTAGGAGCTCATTTTGGTTCAACAGATTATCATGTTAATAGCGGACAGAGGTTCTCAGTTGGATTTTATTTGGATATGCCAGAGGGTGGCGTTGGAAAATATCATGTAGAGCTTTTATTTGACGCAAATCGTTTAAAATATGAAAGTGGTGCCGATAAGGTTGAAGGTAATAAACTTATATTCGAAGGTGATTCTCTTAGTGGCGGAATGATGAAATATTGGCTTATATTTGAAGCAACAAGTGGTGGTGAGGCATATATTAAGGTGAACGAAGAGGGCACTGAAGTTCATGCCATGGATTCTGCTGACACACAGGTATATTCGGTATCTGCTTCAAGTCCAATATATATAGCAGGAACTGATACAGCACTTGAGAAGGAACAAGAGGAAAAAGAAAAGGCAGAGAAGGAAGAACAGGAAAGATTAGAAAAAGAAAGAAAAGAGCAAGAAGAGAAAGCTGCTAAAGAAAAAGCTGAAAAAGAAGAGGCTGAAAGATTAGCTAAGGAACAGGCTGAAAAAGAGGAGCAGGAGCGTAAGGCTAGAGAAGAACAGGAAGCAAAAGAGCGAGCTGAAGAGGAAGCAAGAAGACAGCAAGAAGAACAGCAGGCTGAAGAAGAAAGAATAGCAAAGCTTGAGAAGTATGCGATTATTGGTATTTCTGCGTTAGTAGTGATTGTTGTTATTTTATTGGTGGTTTCAATCAAGAAGAAAAAAGCTAAACGTAGTCTTAGTGAAGATAACGAAGAAGCTAATATAGAAGATTTTTATTCATTTATTAATGAGAAGTCTTTTGACAATAAGATTGTTTTTGATGACGAGAAGTCTAATGATGATGGGAAGTCATCTGATAATAAGATTATTTTTGATGATGAAAAGTCTTCTGATAATGAGAATACTTCTGAAGATTCAGATAAGGCCAATAATAAGTCAAACGATGATTTAGAAAAAAGTTCATCAGATACAGATGAAAAGGAAGGCTATGAACAGTCATCAGAAGAAGCTTCAGAAGAAAGTGGCGGAATAGAATTAATTAATTTTGATGATTATACAAAATGATATTGAAATTTACCCTAGTAAATAAGGGGGATAATAAAATATTATTATACATATTTTTTCTTCTCTTTTTTACTACAGTAAATATCATTATACATAATAAGAAAAATATAAACTTTTAATGTTTTATAATAATTATAATAATAAGAAAAATATAAAGTTTTTATGTTTTATAATAATTATAATAATTAAAATAATAATTAAAACACATTTCTTGAAAAATTACAGGAAATGTGTTTTTTTAATAATATTTGTGCTTTTTAAATAAATATTTATCTAGATAATGTATATAAACAATGATAAAACAGAAAAACTAAAAACTAAAATATAAAACTATAAAATAATAAAGGAGACAGAAAAATGCCAGTGATGCATTAAGGCTTGCTGGTAATAGTCATGTTCAATCTTTGGAAGTATGGTTATTATTATAAGAAAAAAATAATTTTATTTCCATAAAATAATATAATCGCAACGTATATATAGTATAAAGATTATATTATAAAGATTATATTATGGAGGGAAATAATATGAGAAGAAAAATAATAACTGGAATTATTTGTGGGACTTTATATAGCCTATTGTTAACTGGATGTGGAACATCTGAAAAGAATGATGAAATGTCATATGATGCGAAATCATCAAATGTTGTCAATGAAATATCAGCTGATGAAGAATATAATGATTCTAATTATATGTCAGATGATAATAAAGAGGCATCTGATTCATTTGGCGGAGCTGTATATGATGACGCGTCTGTTGATGAAATAGCTTCAAATGATGGTGAGAAGGTTAATACTACTCCTACAAATAATATCAAAAAAGAAATGCTTATTTATAAGGGTAATATAGAATTCGACACAGTTGATTTTGACAAGTCAGTTGCCCAGTATAAAAAAATGCTTTATGAAAATGAAGGATTCATTTTTTCGGAAACTTACGATGTAAATAAGGTATCAGACAAAAATAAGAGAAGAATATATTGGGCTACAGTGAGAGTGCCAGCAAGAAATTATGATGCTGTAATGAATAATGCTTCATCTATTGGTGAAGTTAGAAGTCTTAGCTCGGATGTGACAAATGTTACTAAGAGATATAGTACAGCATCCTCAGAACTTGAAATATACGAAGAAGAATATGAAAGATACCTTAATATGATTAAGGAAGCAAAGACGGATGAAGAATCAAGAGAAATTCAAGATAAAATGTTACCAATTAGATTAAAAATTGCAGACTTAAAATCAAGTATGGGTGACATGGAAACAGATGTTGCATATTCGTATATTGATATAACAATTCGAGAAGTAGAAGCTATAGAAGAAAAAATGGTAGATACATTTGGTGATAGGTTTAAGGAAGCTTGCAAAGAAGCTTATGAAGATACCATAAGTAATCTTCAAAACCTATTGATCTTTGTAATTAAAAACTTATTTGGAGTTGTTATATTACTGGTAATTGTAATAGTTATTATAGTTAAGCTTGTTAAACTAAGAAAAAAAGAATTAGCTAGTCAAAACAAGAATAAAAAAAATAAGTCTAATGATACGAGCGAGCAGTATAACCAAGTAGCTCAAGATTCTATTCCAGATGCAGATAATAATAAGGAAGAGCAAGTGGTTAATTCTGATGATAAAATTAACTAAAATATAAAATAACAATAATAAATTAAGTGAAATACTACCAAAACTTTAAAAATTTTCAAAAGAGTGTTTACAAAGAACGTAAAAGATGGTAGACTTTGTCCATAAATAAATGATTGTGATTTGACAAAGGCGTCAAATAAACCTGATTTATCAGGCTTATTTGGCGCCTTTTTGTTTTGTTGATTTGGTAAAGAGAGGAGTTAAAAATGGTAAAGTATGTTTTTGTTACAGGCGGTGTTGTTTCTGGATTAGGTAAGGGAATAACAGCAGCGTCGTTAGGTAGATTGCTTAAGGCAAGAGGGTATCATGTAACGATGCAGAAGTTTGATCCTTATATAAATATGGACCCAGGAACAATGAATCCTATTCAACATGGAGAGGTATTTGTTACTGAGGATGGTTGTGAAACAGATTTGGATCTTGGCCATTATGAGAGATTTATTAATGAGAATCTTGATAAAAACTCCAACGTTACAACAGGAAAGATATATTGGTCGGTATTAAATAAAGAAAGACATGGAGATTATCAGGGTGGAACAGTACAGGTTATTCCACATATCACTAATGAGATAAAGGATAGATTTTATAAGGCTAAAACAGAGGATGAAGATACTATTTCGATTATTGAAATAGGTGGAACTGTAGGAGATATTGAAAGCCAGCCATTTTTGGAAGCCTTTAGACAATTTCAGGCTGAGGTTGGAAGAGAAAATGCAATAATGATTCAGGTAACACTTATTCCGTATCTTAAATCTTCCGGAGAAATGAAAACAAAGCCTACACAGATGAGTGTAAAGAGTCTTCAGAGTATGGGAATTTGGCCAGATATATTAGTGTGTAGATCAGATTATCCTGTGGATGATCAGATGAGGGCGAAGATAGCACTGTTTTGTAATGTAAAAAAAGAACATGTGCTTCAGAATCTGGATGCGAAATCTTTGTATGAGGTTCCTCTTATGATGGAAGAAGAAAATCTTGCAGGAGCAGTACTAGAGTGCTTGAAGCTTCCTTGTCCAGAACCTGATTTAACAAAATGGAAACAGATGGTTGAGGATTTTCAAAATCCAAAATGTAAAGTAAAGATTGCTTTGGTTGGAAAATATGTTGCGTTACATGATGCATATATAAGTGTTGTTGAGGCACTAAAGCATGGCGGTATAGCTAATAAAGCCGAGGTGGAAATTAAGTGGATTGATTCAGAAGAATTAGAAACACAGAATGTGGCAGAGCAGTTGAAGGAGGTACAAGGAATAATTGTTCCAGGAGGATTTGGAACAAGAGGTACTGAAGGAATGATAATGGCAATAGAATATGCCAGAGAAAATAATATCCCATTCCTAGGTCTTTGTCTTGGAATGCAGCTTTCAATAGTAGAATTTGCAAGACATGTTTGTAATATAAAGGATGCTGCAAGCATTGAGCTTAATCCAGAAACAACCAATCCAGTAATAACTCTTATGCCAGAGCAAAATGAAGTTGAAAATCTTGGTGGAACACTTAGACTTGGCGCATATCCTTGTGTGCTTCAAAAGGATACAGTAGCACTTAAGCTATATGGAAAAGAAAAAATAGAAGAAAGACATCGTCATAGATATGAGGTTAATAACGATTATAGACAGGTTCTTGTTGAAAATGGAATGAAGCTTTCGGGTATATCTCCAGACGGAAGAATAGTTGAGATGGTGGAGATAAATCAACATCCATTTTTTGTGGCAACTCAGGCACATCCTGAATTTAAGTCAAGACCTGATGATCCACATCCTTTGTTTAGAGGCTTGATAGAAGCAACACTTAAAAATATATAAGAGATTATAATGAATCGGTTTTGACGATAAACACCCTGCCACATGTTAATGTGAGGGACAAAATATAAATTAGTAGGAGGAACCATTATGAATAATGAAAATCTTGAAAGAGTAAATAATATAAAAATGGGAAAAGGATTATATGATCCTTCGTTTGAACATGATAACTGTGGTATAGGAGCAATTGTAAATATTCATGGTAAGAAAAGCCATCAAATCGTAGATGATGCATTAAAGATTGTTGAAAATCTTGAGCATAGAGCAGGAAAGGATGCTGAAGGAAAAACTGGAGATGGTGTTGGTATATTGACTCAGATACCTCATAAATTCCTTAAAAAAGAATGTGATAAGCTTGGTTTTGATATAGGAAATGAAAGAAATTATGGTGTGGGAATGTTTTTCTTCCCTGAGAAAGAATTACTTAGAAGTCAGGCAATGAAGATGTTTGAGGTAATTGTTCAAAAGGAAGGACTTTCATTTATTGGTTGGAGAGAGGTTCCAGTTAGAAAGAACGTTTTAGGTGCAAGTGCATTAGAGACTTGTCCAAGAATTTATCAGGCATTTGTTAAAAGACCAGCAGAGGCAACAACTGATTTAGAGTTTGATAGAAAGCTATATATCATAAGAAGAGTATTTGAACAAAGTAATGAAAATACATATGTACCATCACTTTCTTGTAGAACAATTGTATATAAGGGAATGTTTTTAGTGGGACAGCTTAGATTGTTTTTCGATGATTTACAGGATAAAGCTTATGAATCTGCAGTGGCATTAGTTCATTCAAGATTCTCAACAAATACAAATCCAAGCTGGCATAGAGCACATCCTAATAGATTTGTGGTTCACAATGGAGAGATAAATACAATTAAAGGTAATGTAGACAAGATGCTTGCAAGAGAGGAAACAATTTATACAGATTGCTTCTCAGATGAGGATTTGGCTAAAGTGTTACCAATAATTTCTGCAGAAGGCTCTGACTCAGCAATGTTAGATAATGCGCTTGAATTTATGATTATGGGTGGCATGGAGCCAGCTCTTGCAGCAATGATTTTAATTCCTGAACCTTGGGAGCATAACGATACTATTTCTCAAAAGGAGAGGGATTTCTATCAGTATTATGCAACTATGATGGAGCCTTGGGATGGTCCAGCTTCAATCCTGTTTTCTGATGGAGATGTAATGGGTGCTATTCTTGATAGAAATGGTCTTAGACCATCAAGATACTATATTATGGATGATGGCAGATTAATTCTTTCATCAGAGGTTGGTGTTTTGCCACTTGATGAAACTCATATCTTGAAGAAGGAAAGATTACATCCAGGTAAGATGCTTCTTGTAGATATGAAGCAGGGCAAAATTATATCAGATACAGAGTTAAAAGAAGTATATGCTTCTAAGGAGCCATACGGAGAATGGTTAGACAGTAATTTACTTACATTGAAGGAAGTAAAAATACCTAATGAGAAAATTCCTACATATGATAATAAATCATTAGTTAAGCTTCAAAAGGCATTTGGCTATACATATGAGGATTACAAGGATGAAATAAGAACTATGGCATTAAATGGCTCAGAGCACATTGGTGCAATGGGTGTTGATACTCCAATTGCTGTTTTATCAAAGGAATATCAGCCATTATTTTACTATTTCAAGCAGCTCTTCGCACAGGTTACTAACCCTCCAATTGATGCTGCAAGAGAAAAAATTGTTACAGCTACAACAATTTATCTTGGCAAGAATGGTAATTTACTTGAAGAAAAACCAGAAAATTGCCATATGCTTAAAATTGAAAATCCTATATTAACAGACCTTGACCTTATGAAGATTGCAAATCTTAATAGCAAGGAATTTAGGGTTGAGAAGGTATCAATGCTATATTACAAGAGCACACCACTTGAAAGAGCAATTGAGCATTTGTTTGTTGAAGTAGACAGAGCATACAAAAATGGTGCTAATATAGTAATTCTTTCAGATAGAGGTGTTGATGAAAATCATGTTGCAATTCCTTCACTTTTGGCAGTTGCAGCAGTTCACAGACATTTGGTACAGACTAAGAAATGTACAGCAATGTCACTTATTTTAGAGTCAGCTGAACCAAGAAATGTACACCATTTTGCAACACTTATGGGATATGGTGCATGTGCTATTAATCCATATCTTGCACATGCAACAATTAAGCAGTTAATTGATGAAGAATTATTAGAGAAGGATTATTATGCCGCTGTAGATGACTATGATCATGCAGTAATAGGTGGAATTGTTAAGATTGCATCAAAAATGGGAATATCAACAATTCAGTCTTATCTTGGAAGCAGAATATTTGAAGCACTTGGTATATCTAAAGAGGTTATTGATAAGTACTTCACAGGAACAGTCTCAAGAATTGGAGGTATATCTTTAGCAGATATTGCAAAGCAGACAGACCACCAGCATTCACTTGCATTTGATCCTCTTGGATTAGAGACTGATCAGACAATAGATTCTATGGGACGTCATAAAATGCGTGCAAAGGGTGAACAACATAGATACAATCCACAGACAATTCATATGCTTCAGACTTCAACTAGGGAAGGAAACTATGAGAAGTTTAAGCAATATACTGAAATGGTTGATAAAGAAGAAACAGGATATCTTAGAAGCTTAATTGATTTTAATTATGCCGAGAATCCAATAGATATAAATGAAGTTGAGCCAGTTGAAGAAATTGTTAAGAGATTTAAGACAGGTGCTATGAGCTATGGTTCAATATCTGAGGAGGCACATGAAGCGCTTGCAATTGCTATGAACCATTTACATGGTAAATCAAATAGTGGTGAAGGTGGTGAAAGTGATGAAAGACTTGAAACTGCTGGAACAAAGAATGATAGAAGCTCTGCAATTAAGCAGGTAGCAAGTGGTAGATTTGGAGTAACAAGTAGATATTTGTGTAGTGCAAAGGAGATTCAGATTAAGCTTGCTCAGGGTGCAAAGCCTGGTGAAGGTGGACATCTTCCTGGAAAGAAGGTATATCCATGGGTAGCTAAAACAAGACATTCTACTCCAGGTGTAAGCCTTATATCTCCACCACCACATCATGATATTTATTCAATCGAAGATTTGGCACAGTTGATATATGATTTAAAAAATGCAAATAAGGATGCAAGAATATCAGTAAAATTAGTTTCTGAAACTGGTGTTGGTACAATTGCAGCAGGTGTTGCAAAGGCAGGAGCAGGAGTAATTCTTATATCTGGATATGATGGGGGTACAGGTGCTGCTCCACTTAGTTCAATTCACAATGCAGGACTTCCTTGGGAGCTTGGACTTGCAGAAACACATCAGACACTTATTATGAACGGACTTCGTAAGCAGGTTGTAATCGAAACAGATGGAAAGCTTATGAGTGGAAAGGATGTTGCCATTGCAGCAATTCTTGGAGCAGAAGAGTTCGGATTTGCTACTGCACCACTTGTAACCTTGGGCTGTGTAATGATGAGAGTATGTAATCTCGATACTTGTCCAATGGGTATTGCAACACAGAATCCTGAGCTTAGAAAGAAATTTATAGGTAAGCCAGAATACGTTGAGAATTTTATGAAATTTGTTGCTGAAGAGCTTAGAGAATATATGGCTAAGCTTGGTGTCCGTAGTGTGAGGGAATTAGTGGGAAGAACTGATTTAATCAGACAAAAAGAAGGATTACAGGGTAACAAGTCTAAAATCGTACTTGACAAAATATTATATCAGAATTCTACAGAAGATTGTGTGTTTGATGAAAAAAGTGTATACGATTTCAAGCTTGAAAATGAATTAGATGAGAAGCTTCTTGCAAATGTAAAGGGACTTAAAGCAGCAATTAAGAATGGAACAAAGCTTAGCCTTGATGCAAAGGTAACTAACATAAATAGAACCTTTGGTACATTAATTGGTTCTGAAATAACAAAGTATCATCACGAAGGACTGGCTGAAGACACAATTACAATAAACTGTGAGGGCGCTGGTGGACAAAGCTTTGGAGCATTTGCTTCAGCAGGACTTACTATTAATTTGGTGGGTGATTCAAATGATTACTTTGGTAAAGGCTTATCAGGTGGAAAGCTTATATTAAAGGCACCTAAGAATGCTTCATACAATGCTGAAGAAAATATAATCGTTGGAAATGTTGCGTTATATGGCGCAACTTCTGGTGAGGCGTATATTGCAGGTATGGCAGGAGAGAGATTCTCAGTTAGAAATTCAGGCGCAAAGACAGTTGTAGAAGGCGTTGGGGAGCATGGATGTGAATACATGACTGGTGGTGTTGCAGTTATCCTTGGACCAACAGGCAAGAACTTTGCGGCAGGTATGAGTGGCGGAATAGCATTTGTATATGATGAAAATAACTGCTTATATAAGAATCTTAACAAAGAAATGGTTCTTATGGAGAAGATTGTAAATAAAGCAGATAAAGAGATACTTAAGGATATGCTTGAAAAACATTACAAATATACAGATTCCTTAAAAGCAAAGGCAATACTTGATGATTTTGAAAATAGTTTGCCTAAATTCAAGAAGATAATTCCTGAAGATTATAAAAAGATGATGCAGCTTACTGCTAATTTTGAGGAGCAGGGTATGGATCATGAGAAAGCACAAATCGAAGCGTTTTATGAAAGCTTCAAGTAAGGTAATATCATTAAAATCGAAGCTTATAATATAACCCGATTTCAATGAAAAAAACCTATATTGGTTAGGACGAAGATTATTAGTCAAGGAGGAATTAACATGGGAAAAGCCACTGGATTTATGGAATATGAAAGAAAGGAACCTGTAGCGGTTTCACCAAAAGAAAGAATAAAGAATTTTAATGAGTTTCACGAAAGACTTAGTGATAAAGACCAAAAATGTCAGGCTGGAAGATGTATGGAATGTGGGGTTCCATTTTGCCAGGCTGGAACAATGATAGGAGGAATGGCATCAGGTTGTCCACTGAACAACCTCATTCCTGAAACAAATGATTTAGTGTATAGAGGAAATCTTGAACAGGCATATATTAGATTAGCTAAAACACACAGCTTTCCGGAGTTTACATCAAGAGTATGTCCAGCACTTTGTGAGGCAGCATGTACATGTGGTTTGCTAGGTAAACCAGTTTCTACAAAGGAAAATGAGAAGGCTATTATTGAATATGCTTATGAGAATGGATTAGTTGAAGAAAGAATTCCTGAAAACAGAACAGGTAAAACAGTAGCAATTGTTGGAAGTGGTCCTTCAGGCTTGGCAGCAGCGCAGCTCCTTAATATGAGAGGACATAAGGTTACTGTGTATGAAAGAAGTGACAGAGCAGGTGGACTTCTTAGATATGGTATTCCTAACATGAAACTTGAAAAGACAGTAATTGATAGAAGAATAGCCTTGATGGAGAAAGCAGGAATTGAATTTAAGTATAATATTAATGTTGGTAAGGATATAACTGCGAAGGAGTTAAAGGAAAAATACGATAGAGTTTTACTTTGCTGTGGCGCTTCAAATCCAAGAGATATTAAGGCACCAGGTCGTGAAGCAAAGGGAATATATTTTGCAGTTGATTTCTTATCAGAGGTAACAAAAAAACTTATTGACTATAATTATGATTCAGCCAAATTAATTTCTGCAACAGATTTTTCATTTAAGTCACTTAAGGGAAAAGAGGTCGTAGTTATTGGTGGTGGTGACACAGGAAACGACTGTGTTGGAACAAGTATTCGTTTAGGGGCTAAAAATGTAACTCAGCTTGAGATGATGCCATGTCCAAGCAAGGAAAGACTTGCAAGTAATCCATGGCCTGAATGGCCAAAGGTTCTTAAAACTGATTATGGTCAGGAGGAGGCAATTGCTGTTTATGGAAAAGATCCAAGAATATTCCAGACAACAGTGACTGAATTTGTTCAGGATAACAAAGGAAATTTAACAGCATTAAAAACAATTAAGCTAGAGCCTAAGAAGGATGAAAAAACAGGAAGAATTAACATGGAGCCAGTTAAAGGCACAGAAAGTGAAATTAAAGCAGATATTGTGTTAATTGCAGCAGGATTTTTAGGTTCAGAGCTTTACGTAACACAGGCATTTGGGGTAAAATGTAATGAGAGAACAAATGTAGCTACTGAAGAGGGTAGTTATCAGACAAGCGACGACAAAATATTTACTGCTGGAGATATGCATCGTGGACAGTCACTAGTTGTATGGGCAATCAAGGAAGGCCGCGAGGCTGCGAAGCAGATAGATTATTCACTTATGTGTTACACAAATTTGGTGTGAAAGGAGCCTTATAATAATGTGTAAAGATGAAATCTTACAGTTAATTGAAGACGAAGATATTGAGTTTATCAGATTACAGTTTGTAGATATGTTTGGTAATCTTAAAAATGTTGCAGTAACTCCATGTCAGATGGACAGAGTACTTAATAATGAGTATTTCTTTGCTGGTTCAGCTCTATTTGATAATTTGTACAGATATGATGAGGAATTATATCTTCATCCAGATCTTGATTCATTTGTGGTGCTTCCATGGCGCCCACAGCAGGGAAGAGTAGGCAAATTTATATGTGATGTTTGTGATGCAGATGGTAATTTGCTTAGCTTAAGTCCAAGAACAATACTTAAAAATACTCTTGAAAAGGTTAATCAGAAGGGCTATACAAGCATTGTAGATGCAGAGTGTGAATTTTTCTTATTCCATACAGATGAGAATGGACTTCCTACTGTAGTTGCCCACGAAAGAGCAGGCTATATGGATGTAGGTCCTGTTGATTTTGGCGAAAATGCAAGAAGAGAAATGGTTCTTAACCTTGAGGAGATGGGCTTTGAAATAGAATCTTCCCATCATGAAGAAGCTCCTGCCCAGCATGAGATAGATTTTAGACAGGGAGAATGCTTGAAGTCAGCAGATGCTCTTACAACCTTCAAATTTGCAGTACGTTCAGTTGCAAAAAGATTTGGTCTTTATGCTACATTTATGCCAAAGCCTAAGATGGATATCGCAGGCTCTGGAATGCACTTGAATTTCTTTATTAAGGATAAGGATGGTAATAATATATTCCAGACAGCAGATAAAAAGCAGGCAAAATATTTTATTGGTGGAATACTAAAATATGCTAAAGAAATGTGCGCAATAACTAATCCAACAGTTAATTCTTATAAGAGAATAATATCAGGCTTTGAGGCACCTAATGAAATTAATTGGTCAACAAAGGGTGAAAATGCATTAGTAAAGCTTCGTAGAAATTTTGGCGAGACTAAAGTCGAGTTGAGATTTCCTGATCCTTCAGCCAATCCTTATCTTGCCCTTGCAGTGTGTATGGCAGCGGGAATTAGAGGAATGGAGGAAAAACTTGATCCAGATGAGGTGATGAAGCATCAAAAGGGCTGTGAAAAGCACTTGCCAGAGAATCTTAAAGATGCAATATGTCTTATGGAAAAGAGTGAATTTATGAAATCAGTTCTTGGAAAGGAATTTGTGGAATTATACGTCAAACTTAAGAAACAGGAATGGCGTGATTATATGCTTCAGGTTTCCGACTGGGAAATAAACAGATATCTTGTTAAACTCTAATATGGTGTACAAGGAGCGGTGCATATGGGCAGTGTTTTGGTTGCGATGCCGAGGGCAGAAGATGCAAATAGAATTGCTGGCATAGTAAGAAACAGTGGAATGCTTCTTGATGTAAACATATGTGATACTGGCGCGGATGTGCTAAGAGTGGCTAATGATCGTGATTACGGTGTAATAATTTGCGGAAAACAACTAAGAGATATGGGATATTCGGAGTTAATTGGAATGTTACCAGAATATTTTGGCTCTATAGTTTTGACAAAAGATCAATCCCTTGAAGTAGTTTCTGATAATATGGTAAAGCTGATTATTCCATTTAGGGCTAATGATTTAAATAATACTATTAGTATGATTACAGATGGATTTTATAGACGCCTTAAGAAGAAACGGGTAGTACCTCCGAAAAGAAATGTAGAATCTCAGAAAATTGTTGACCAGGCAAAGCATATGCTCATGGAGAGAAATGGGCTTACAGAAGAGGAAGCTTTTCGTTATATTCAAAAGAATAGTATGGATTTCGGCAGAAAGATGGTTGAATCTGCTCAAATGATACTATCGTTATATGGCTAAATTTACAAAACCGACTAAAGAAAAGTCGGTTTTATTGTTTTAAATGATAAAAAATGATATAATAAAATTACTTTTTAGGAAAACAGAAATGATTACGGGAATTACACATTATATCTGTCATAATATGTATGGGATTTGGTAGAATGCGTGGGTAATTGCTTGTGATTTGCACTCATGGAGGAGGCTTGGTTAGTATGTTTGGAAAGAATATGAAACTCAAATTTTTCACTACTATGGTGGTTGGCATTTCAACCTTTATTGGACTGGCAACGCTTTATATATGTGTCAGTAAATATATGACCAATGGAATAAAGGAAAGTGCCTTAGATAATATGGAAACTTATCTTAATGCACAGGCTGTAACCATTAATCAATTCGTTGAGGAAAGCGAATTGAAGCTTAAGCTATTTGGAACAGAAGCAGTTGTTACAGAAATGCTAAACAATCAAGATAATCAAGAAGTGTTTGAAAGAGCTCAGCAGGCTACGCTTGACTATTATGGCACTCTTCCTAACTGGGAAGGTCTTTATATTGGTAACTGGGATACAAAGATTATGGCATATAATGTACCTGCGGTTATTGGAAAGGTCCTTAGAGAAGGAGAACGACTCGAACAGCTTAGAAATGCTATGTTAGAGTCTCCAACAGGAGTTTATGATGCTGGTATTATTGTATCGCCTGGTACTGGTGAACTTTGTCTTTCTATGTATTCTATAGTTAAAGATGCGAATGGACAACCAATTGGCTATGTTGGTGGTGGTGTATTCAGCAACCAGCTTAAGCTTGTGCTTGATATGACTAGTGCAACTGGTTTTGAAAATTCTAAGTTCTACATGGTTAACGTTGAAGCAGGAACACATATCTTTAACGAGAATGAGGAATTATTAGCCAAAGAAGTTGAAGATCCAATGCTTTTAAGAGTTATTGATGAAGTAAAAGGTGGTAATACTCAATCTGCATTTGACTATAAGATAAATGGTGAAGCTTGTTTGGTAAAATATATAGCTATGCAGGATAAGGGCTGGGCAATAGTCCTTGCAGCTCCTAAGAGTGATATTTATTCAACTGCTAACGAAAGCAAATCTAAACTTTTGATATTCTGCGTTATTACATTTATACTTATTGAGCTTATTACATACATTATGATGTATACAGTTACTAAGCCTCTTGGCGTTGTAGAGGAGGAAATTGTAAGACTTGGTAAGCTTGATATAACTGATAATGATAAATTAAAGCCATATATGAAACAAACTAATGAAATTGGTATGATAGCTAAAGAGATTACTAATTTGAGACATATTTTTGCAGAGATGATAAGAACTCTTAAAGAATGTTCAGATGAGATTAACGCATCTTCTGATTTAATGCATAATGAAGCACAGAACTTATCAGAATATGTAACTGATAATTCAGCTACAACTGAAGAGTTAGCAGCAAGCATTAATGTTACAAACGAATCCATTTCTTGTGTATCATCTGATATTGTAAGAATTAACAAAGATGTTGATGTAATCAGGGAAAGAGTGGAAGATGGTTATGTTAAGAGTAATGATTTGTATACAAGTGTTGTGAATATTGAGAATACATCTAATCAGTCTGTTGAAAACTCTGAACGTAATATTAAGACAAATAGGGAACAGATTGAGAATGCAGTATCAAATATGCAGGCTCTTGGTAAGATAAATGAACTTGCAGAAGAAATTATGAATATCACTAATCAGACAAATTTACTTTCTCTCAATGCTTCAATTGAAGCTGCAAGGGCAGGTGAGGCTGGTAGCGGATTCGCAGTTGTTGCAACAGAGATTGGTAATTTAGCTAAGAATTCAAAAGAAACTGCAGTAGACATACAGGATATCTGTAAGGATACAAATGAAAATATTGAATACATTAATAGATGCTTTGAGAATATTGAATCCTTCCTTGAGAATGAAGTATCGCATCAGTTTGCAGAGTTTTCATCAATATCTAAAAATAATCGTGAGTCAGCAAGAAAATTACAGGATATAATTGCTGAGATAAAGACAATTGCAAATGAATTCTCAACTTTTATTTCTGAATTATCAGAGAGAATGAAAACTATTCAGGTTGCCTCTAATCAAAATGAAGTGGGTGTAGAAGAAATTGTTAAGAAGATTGAGAGTACAACTGTTGTAGCTGATAAGTTACAAAGTATTGCAGCTGGTAACTTAGAGAGTGTAGAACGAATTTCTAGTTTGGTTTCTAAGTTCCGTTTATAAAGAAAATACTATAAAAAGCGTAGCAGATGAAGATTTGTTACGCTTTTTGCTTTTGCAGAAATGAACTTTCTTGAAAATATTGAAAAGCTTTCTTGAAATCATTGAAAAGTTTTCTTGAAATCATTAAAAATGAACTTTTTTTGGGTTATCAGAAATGAATGTTCTTCAAATTATCAAAAAATGAACTTTTTGGAATAAAAATACAAAATAAAATGAACTTTTTTCTTTATTTGTATTGAAATACTATTTAAAAGTGTTACAATATAAGAACAAAAATGAACTTTTGCATATATTAAAATAAGGAGGGCTATATGAAGGGAACATTTTCGGACAGATTGAATAAATCCATGGGCGATAAGAAACTTAAACAGGTTGATTTGCTTCGTTTAGCCGCGGAGAAAAACATAAAGTTAGGTAAGAGTCAGGTTAGTCAGTATGTAAGCGGAAAGGCGATTCCAAGAAAAAATATTGCTGAATTTTTAGCTGATGTTTTGGAAGTGGATATTGATTGGTTGTGTAAAGGCGAACCAGAAGCATATGAAGCAACGAATATAAATACACAAAATAGTGATAGTTCCAGTAATAAAAAAGGAGATATGAAGATGAGAGAATTTAAAAAATCAACAAAATTAGATAATGTTTTATATGATGTAAGAGGCCCTGTTGTAGATGAAGCAGCACGTATGGAAGAAAATGGCATGCACGTTCTAAAGCTAAACATTGGTAATCCAGCTCCTTTTGGATTTAGAACACCAGATGAAGTTGTTTACGATATGCAAAGACAGCTTACAGATTGTGAGGGATATTCAGATTCAAGAGGACTGTTTGCGGCTAGAAAAGCGATAATGCAGTATGCACAGATTAAGAATCTTCCTAACTTAAGTATAAATGATATATATACTGGAAACGGTGTAAGCGAACTTATTAATATGAGTATGTCGGCACTTTTGGATATAGGAGATGAAGTATTAGTTCCTTCACCAGATTATCCTTTGTGGACTGCCTGTGTTACTTTGGCAGGTGGTACACCTGTACACTACATCTGTGATGAGAGTGCAGAATGGTATCCAGATATGGATGACATAAGAAAGAAAATCACAAGCAACACAAAGGCAATAGTAATTATTAATCCTAATAATCCAACAGGAGCATTGTATCCCAAAGAGGTTTTACAGGAGATAGTAAACATAGCTAGAGAACATCAATTAATGATATTCTCTGACGAAATATATGATAGATTAGTCATGGATGGGGAAGAGCATGTATCAATTGCCTCTTTAGCCCCTGATTTGTTCTGTGTAACATTCAGTGGATTGTCCAAATCGCATATGATAGCAGGATACAGAATAGGATGGATGATATTTAGTGGAAATAAAAATATTGCTAAAGATTATATTCAAGGAATAAACATGCTTTCAAATATGAGATTATGTTCCAATGTTCCTGCACAATCAATTGTTCAGACAGCGCTTGGTGGATATCAAAGTGTTAATAACTATATAGTTCCAGGTGGAAGAATATATGATCAAAGAGAATTTATCTACAAAGCATTAAATGACATTCCTGGAATTAGTGCAGTAAAACCAAAGGCAGCATTTTATATTTTCCCTAAAATTGATGTTAAGAAATTCAACATTGTTAATGATGAGAAGTTTGCTTTGGATTTATTGAAGGAGAAGAAGATATTGCTTATTCATGGTGGTGGCTTCAACTGGAAGGAGCCTGATCATTTCAGGGTAGTTTATCTTCCACGAGTTGAGGATCTTAAGTTGGCAACAGATAGCCTTGCAGATTTCTTGCAGACATATAGACAACAGTAACAACAAAATATTATATTTTTCTACATTTTTGTATATGAAATATACAATAATAAATAGAAAATTGACGAATTATATGTTATACTTTTCCTATAATTTATGTGTAATAGGTGGAGGTGTATTGTTATGAAATATAAGGTAATGCGGCAACAATTAACAGGCGACAAATATAGAAGAGCTACGTTGGTTATGATGTTTACAATATTGTTGGTCAATATTATATTGATGATTTTGAATTTTATGTCAGACACGCTTTCAACTGTTGTTAAGATTATGTGTGCGCTAGTTTACGTTGCTACATATTTGACGTCAATTTTCATAGCAAGTAAAAATATTGAAAAGAAAAGCACTATGGTAATGGTTGCATTTTTGTTTGCAGTAAATTACGGTGTATTTGCATTTACCCAAAGTGTTGCTGGAATGGCAGTAATCTTTCCGGTACTTTTGTGTTTTGTAGTCTATCTTAATGAGGCGCTTATTATTGATGGCTGTGCTGTGTCGGCGCTTATTATATTAGCCAGAGGAATTATGCTTTCGGCAACAGGGAATTTTACAGCAGATGATAAAGTAATGTTTAAGGTGTTGCTAATTGGTATTGCAATATGCTTTTATGGCGGTACACGAAGTGTGAGAATGCTTATTACATTTGGTAATGAGGATACAGCTGCAATTGCTCAAAAGGCAGCAGAGCAGGTAAGAGTGGCAGAAGAGGTGGAGCGAATTGTTGGAGAAATAAATGTTCTCTTTAAAGACATTGTAGGTAATCTTGACAGCATTAATTCTGCTGTAGAAGGTAATGTTATAGCAATGGAACAGATTTCATTGGGCTCTGAAAATACTGCTGAGGAAACCTCTAAACAGGCTGAGCTCACAACAGAAATCCAAAAGAGAATAGAAATAACTAATAAATCCACTATTAATACAAGACAAACTACTAACAGACTTTGGGAGATGATTGAAAGTGGTAAATCCGAGTCAGACGAGCTGGCAAAGCAATCAACTATTGTAGATGACAATACTAATCGTATATCTGAGATTGTTAATGATTTGGTAAGTAATGTTAAGAAGGTTTCAGATATTACAACAACTATTTTAAGTATATCTGAGCAGACTAATTTGCTGGCACTTAATGCATCAATTGAAGCTGCAAGAGCGGGGGAAGCAGGAAAGGGATTTTCAGTTGTTGCAGATGAGATAAGAAAGCTTGCCGAAGAAACAAGAAGTTCAACAGAGAAGATTACTGAAATTGTTGATGAACTTACAGAAGTAACAGAGGATACTAAGATGGCATTGCAACAGTCTGTGGCAAGTATCAATCTCCAAAGAGAAAAGGTTAGCAATGTACATGACATATTTAATTATGTTGAGGAAGGAATGCAAGGTCTTGTTAATGATGTAGATGATATGTCTAATCATATAAATGCTATCGTTAAAGCTAACACAACAATTGTTGATGGAATATCAGTTCTATCAAGTGTTTCAGAAGAAATATCTTCAAGCTCAATACAAAGTACAGAGGATATGGAGAAAATCAAGCAAAATATGCTTGTGTTTACCGATACAATTGAACAAACATCAAGAAAGCTTGATGATTTGAAACGAAAAGCAAGTATGTAATTTATAATAAATTTTATAACAAATA
>JAQYAV010000147.1 GCA_029338675.1 Lachnospiraceae bacterium | reverse complement strand
TTATTAATTAAATCAATAACCCAATTCTTACTTGCAAACGCCATTAAATCAGTCCTCCGTCCTGTAACAATTTGGTCAATGCATCTATCTTTGCTTCTAAGATTTCTTCCTTTGTAGGCTCAGGCTCTGAGAACTCTCCATCTTCGAGAACATAACCTGAAAAATCATTTATTCCACCAAACTGAGATATTATCATATCACCATCATATACATCTATATAATCAGCACCTTTTATAACCTTGGTACATTCTATTATTTCACTACCATCTAAAATTAACTTCATATCCTTTTTCTCCCTTTTTCATTAATCATTTACACTGTAAGACAAGAATCTACTTCTTGTTCTGTAACTGTATCGTCCAAAGAGTTAGCAGCACTTATCATATCTGTAGTAAATGAATTTTCTGCATCTGTAGATTTAGTATATTCAACTATAAATACAGAACTATTTGTGGCATTCCAAGATACAACACCACTAGACACATATAAAGTAATAGTTCTATAATTCACATAGATTGATACATAATCATCTAATGATAAATAAAATGGAAAATCTCTAAATACATCCATATTAGAATCATTTTGATTTATACCAGATGATTTTCCTCTAATAGAAACAAGAAATTCCATATCTTCAGGTAGAACATTTTCAAATGCAGTTAATCCAGAAGAAGTAGGAAATGTAAAGGGTATTACCTTTCTATATATTGGTTTTCCATTAATCCATTTACCAACTATTGTTTCATCTGTATTATATTCATCATATTGTACAATATCAATACTTTCACCAATAGGAAGAGCATGATATTTTTTGTCTTTTCCTAGATATTTTAATACAGCCATATCATTCTCCTTTCCTATTTCCTATATTAAAACTTAATATCTACCTATATTACTTTGTCCACCACCATATATTCTTCCTCCACCAGTAGTAGAATAAGCAGTAGATGCGCTATTATTTTTAGAGTAATATCTTATTACTCCATAATTTGCAGCCATTCCATATGTACTACTTGTAGAAGATGATGCTTTATACATACATAATTCTCCACATTCTGAGTAATATGCTTGATAACATGAATTAACATATATTGTACTTAAACTACTTGTACAAGATATTATTGAACCATTAATAGCCGTTAATCCTCTCATCTTTAAAGTTGAATTAGTAGTTCCAGTTATTGTTATACTCCAAGAAGTATCTGGAATATCATGTGTAAAATATACACAAGAACTTTGATATGATCCAAAAGCAGCATACCAAGTAGTACCAGTAGGAGGAGTATAGTTTATTTTAAATCCTCTATAAATATAAACTCTCTTACAGTTATAAAATCTAATATATCCATTAAATACTGGAGTATTTTCCATATATATTTGAAGAGTACCTGTGTTTATATTTGCAAAAATTATATTTTCATTAAAAGTTCCTTTAACATGCAATCTATAATTATATCCAAGCTGAACAGTCGGAATTAAAGAAAGCATTTTATTAAATGTTTTAAATGGTTTTGCTGCACTTCCATCTGCAATATCATCATCACCAGTACTAGAATTTATATATATATCTATTGTTTTATTTAAAAACAATTGAAAATCATCTATATAATGTACATAACTTAATCTTCCATATCTGCCAGGTAAAAATAATCCATCATCTTCAAGAGTTAATATATTGTCATCTTCAGCAGATATAATATTTGGCAATGAATTATCAATATACATATCATCAGTATCTATCCATAATAAACTACCATCATCAGGTTCTAAATCTCCAACTGATAAATAATTAGGTATATTAATCACGCCATCATTTATTAAAATATTGTCTCCAATTTTAACTCTTCCTAAATCAGAATTAGTAGCAGGTTTAATACTATCTTCAACAGTAGTTCCATCATTAATCCATATATCTTTTGATTCTGCTATAGGAAAAGTACAATTGTTTCTTTGCTTAATTTTATCTCTTACTATTGTACTCATATTAATAAGCTCCTGTTGAAACCTGTCCTCCATAATAAACCCTACCGCCATAATTAGTATTACTTTGAGTAGAATATTTTAATCCATGTGTATAATATCTTATGACACCACCATGAAACGTACAGAAACCATAACTGTTATTTGAAACAGTAGATTTTGGATTTCTTACCGACATTTCGCCACCAGTATTTGATTGTAATGCTCTATAACAATTATTAATATCTAATATGGAATTAGCGTTGCTAGACTGAAAATATCCACCTTGATCAGCACATATTCCAATTACAGATTTAGTAGAATCTGTAGTACCACCATTTATTTTTAGCGTCCAAGTTGTACTTGTATTTTCTGCATTGTAATAAACCCAAGAAAATGAATTTATCAATAAACAAGCTCTACCATTTCCAATAGGAGTACCCATATTTATATTAAACGAATTATACAAATATACTTTAGGACAAGCTAAAAATCTAACCGCCTTAAAAGTAGGAGTATTTCTCATATATACATTTAACTGACAGTCAAACGATTCAAAGTTCGTTTCTACATCAGTAAATGTTCCATAAAAATATAAATTTATAGAATGTCTCCAAGTGCTATGAGGAATATAATATCTTGCATATTCCCAAGTTTTAAATGGTTTATCCTCTGATCCATCGGCAGTTTCATCATTTCCAGTATCAGAATTTATATATACATTAATTGTTTTAGTTAATGATATTGGAATGTCATTCAAATAAACAACTCCATCAATCTTGCCTTTATGTCCTTTAACATATAATCCATCATCTTTTTTCTCAACAACATTTATATTAGGACAATAATCTGTAGAAATTAATTTATATGAAGCATTTTCAATTTCTTCAGGTATAGGTTTATCTACAATCCATAATTCACTATTGTTAGTTGGTTCTTCATCTTGAACAACAACGAATGGATCTAATGATATTTCTCCATTGTCTAACTTAAAATTATCTCCAACTTTTACTCTACCTAAATTTGTATCAGACGAAATACCTATTTCATCTTCTACATTTGAAATAGTAGTATTATCAATATTATATGAAATATCACAAGCATCCATAATGCTAAAATCAGATTTAGCTTTTAAAGTATCAGAAATTAATACACTCATATCTAATACCTCCCAAATGAAACTTGTGTACCATAATAATATCTAGCACCACCATATATATTGTAACTATTTGTATTACTTGTAAAAGTTAACTTATTACATCCAAACTTTGAATAACCAACTGCTAATCCGTATGTATTACTTTCAACATATAATCTGTCTATAGCAGCTCTACAACCAGCATTTACAATAACTCCTTGATAAGCGTTTTTACATGTTAGTTTTATTCTTGAATCACTAAAAAACCCAGAAGTCTCAGCAAGCAATGCTCTAAATCGACAATTTTTCTGACCAGTAGTTGCAGTAAAAGAACCAGTTCCATTACTTGTTATAGTAACTGAAGTTGATTCAGCAGTAGAATTATCAGACGTAAGATACACCAATGAACAACCAGATACCATAAACGCATTTGTCCAACCAGTCAAATTGCTAGTAGACATACCTGATATGGAACAAGTAAATGCATTTCTAATATATATTCTGGCTACATTATTATAAAATTGCATTCTCCAAAACCTTGGATTCCCAACCATATATATATTTATCCAACCACCATAGAATCCATTTACATTAAAATCTCTTTTTATACTATAATAATCACCACTTACATAAATATTAATTCCATATCCATTTAAGTTTCTTGGTACTCCTGCGAGAGTAAGTCTTGGATGTTCTGCGGTTCCGTCTCCATATACATCATCACCGTCTGAACTAACGTAATAATCAATTGATTTAGTTAAGGCTAAAGCCCAACCTTTATAATACATCACATCATTAAGACCATAATTCCATCCATAAGGATTAACCGAAGGTTTTTCTCTATGCCAATCTAAAGCAAATAAACCATCGTCAACTAATTCTATAGAATTATTCTCTTTCTGAGATATTTTTACTATCTTTGAAGGTTCACCTTCTTTTTCAGTTTCAATATCTATAGGATTTTTACTATCTAACCAAAGATATGAACCATCATTAGGCATATTGTCATCAATAGTTACTCTATTTGTAATAGATATTTTTCCATCAGAATCAACATCTATATTATCTCCAACTTTAACTCTACCAAGTTTAATGTCGGTAGCTGGTTCTAAAGCCTTTTCTAAATCTATATTATCCAAATCTACATGCACATCTTTAGCCTCGGCAACGGGGAAATCCCCGTCACCTCTAGGCTTCAATGTGTCGGATACTAAGATACTCATATCTACCGACACCTCCTTATAATCAATTTTAATCACATAATTCCATTGTTATTTTACCTAAACCACTCTGATACGTTCTATATATATAATATGTAGAATTTCCACTTGAAGCATTTGTAAACGAAATAGTATCACATAACATTAATGTGGTAGGTAAATTACAAATATATAATTCTTCAATTGCAAATGGAAGAGCAATAAATCCATATTCTCCAGAAGCAATATTCATTTTAATATTAAATGTATTAACTAAAGAATTTTCATTATTGCTTAATCCTAAAATAAATGAAGAATCATAAGTAGTAGGTTCTACAGATGAACCATAATATATTTTATCTATAAATTTAAAAGTAATTTCTTTACTGTCTGTATTTCCATCTGCGTCTTCTATTATTAACTTAAATGTTTTATCACTACTCAAAGCAGTAGAGTAAGTAGCAGATAAGTCAGAAGCAGTAGGACTACATCCAGTTAATAAAATCTGAGTTGGTGCAACACCACTCAATGTCCAATTAAATACTAAACTTGCAATTGAAGTACCATTTTCAACATATACACATCCATCATCTGAAATGGTATATCCTGTTACTGTAAAACTATCTATCTTTGGTGCTTCAAAAAGTACATCATCAAATAGTACATTTAATGCTTTCTCAACAGTATCATAAACTGGATATGTAGCATTGTTATATTTTATTCCCGCAGCATTGTCAGAGAAATTAGCATTAATCTGATCAATTTCTGCAAATGCCTTATCAATAGCACCTTGAGCAGTAGCAACAGTATTTCTACCAGAAGTAGTAGGGTCATATGCTACATAAGAAGCTTTTGCACCTGTATACTGTTGATATTTATCATCTAATTCACTAATAGCCTCATTAATGGTTGTACTTACCAATGTTGAAAATGTATTATCATAATTTATTGTAATTGAACCATCCTTGATTCCATCAATAGAACTAGCAAGTTCATCTATTGCTGTCTGTCCATCGGTAGCAGTCAATATATTTTTAACAGTATTGTTATATGATAATTCTTCTAATTTTGTAGGAATTTTATCTGTTCTATTTGAAAGGGTTGTAATAGCATCTTGAACATTGTCATCTGTAAGAGTAGTACCAACATTTTTATACTCAATATCAGATGCAGCATTAGGAATGCTACCATATATTTCTTCAATGGCAGTTTGCATATTTTCTGAAGACATACCATTATTTGAATTGTCAAATATAATATCATTGGCTGTATTCTTATTGGCTGCAATAGTATCAAGTTTACTATTTACTTCCTCTAAAGCAGATTGCACTTCTGTAGACTTTAAATCCTTATCTCCAGTTCCAGGAGTAAATGTAACTTTCTCGGCTTTTAATTCAATAGTTCCTAATTTACTTACTACTTCATCAATTGCATCTTGAGTAGTAGTAGAAGTTAACTTAGAAGTTGAATTGTCATATTTTACTCCACTAGCATTTTCACTAGAATCAAGTCTATCATCAAGTTTTTCTATTGCTTCCTGTATTGTTGCTCCAAATGTAGTATCACTTGGAACAATACCCATATTAGAAACTGAATCATCATATTTTAAATCTTTTGCTTCATTACTTATCTTTCCATCAGTTGTTGAGATAGCAGAAGCCAAAACATCAATAGCATCTTGCACTGTATCAGCATTAACTGACTTTGATGTTTTTGTTTTATCATAAGTTATATCATCAGCAGTATTTTTATTTGCTGCTATTGTATCTAATTTATTATTAACTTCATCTAATGCATCTCTTACATTAGTAGAAGTGAGTTTATTACTATCTGTATCAGCAGATGCATATTTTATATTGTTAGAATTTTCAAGAGTCGAAAGTTCATCTAATGCATCTTTTACATTAGTTACGTTTACACTACCAATAGTATTAATATAACTGATATCTTCAGAATCCCATGCTTCAATACCATCTATTCTTGAATCTATCTTTTCAATAGCCTCTTGAACTGTATTATTACTAAGTATCATATTAGATACAGAATCATCATATGTTATCTTTTCTGCCTTTAATTCAAGAGTGTCTACCTTACTATCAATAGCCTCTATTGCCTTTTGAACATTATTAATATCAGTTCCTAAATTAGAACTAGAATCATCATATGTAATATCTACAGCAGAATTCTTATTTGCTTCATTAATGTCTAATCTTGAATCTAATACTTCAATAGCTTTCTGAATATTATCAACTGTATTAGACGCATCACCAAGAGAAGTAACTGTATCATCAAATGGTAAATCAGAAGCTTTTAAAGATAATAACTTATCTAATTCTACTTTTACATTTGTATCAGAAGTAGCACCAACTTCTCTATATGAAATATCAGATGCATTAAGATTATCAATAGTATTATCTAATTCATCTATTGCACCCTGAACATAAGTAGCAGATAAACCAGATGTTGTGTTATCATAAGTCACCTTACTCGCTTTAAGTTCAAGAGAATCAAGCGTACTATCCAACTCATCTATTGCATCTTGAATATTTGAAGCAGTTAATCCTGATGTTGCATTATCATATTTAATTCCGTCTGCGTTTTCAACAATGTCAATTCTACCATCTATTTCATCAATAGCACTTTGAACATTTTCAGAAACTAATGATGAAACTTCATTATCATAACTAATTTCACTAGCATATTGATGGAAATTTGTATTTGTGCCACCAATTAAAATAGTGCCAAACATTAAATCTCCGTCACTATTAGTAGAGAACTTTGATAATGTGCTATCATCCCAATCAGCAACCAAATCCTCAGTAGCCTTGACTCTACCTATTGTGTTGTCAATAGCACCTTGAACTTCGGTTTCTCCAATTGAATAAAGAGTGTCTTCATATGACACTCCATTAGCCTTTTCAGTCTTATCTAATCTATTGTCTAACTTTTCAATAGCCTTTTGAACTGTATCAATAGGAGATGATGCAGTGCCCATTAATGAAACGCTATCGTCATAACCAATTCCATCAGAAGACTCTACGCTATCTAATCTATTATCTAATTTCTCAATAGCTTTCTGAACAGTATTTACTCCAGAACCCATTGCAGAAATAGAGTCATCATAACTTACACCTGAAGCCTTTTCTGAAGAATCCAATCTTGAATCAAGTGAATCTAATGCATCTTGCACGTTTGTAGCAGTAGAAGCAGACACACCATTAACATACTTGACATTTGAAGCAGTTAAAGTGTCTAATCTATCTACATTATTTTGAACTTTATTATCAAGTTGTTCTAATGCACTTTGTACATCTGTACCAGTTATTACACTTGTTGTTGTATTATCAAATGTTACTGAAACAGCACCATTAAGATTTTGTTTAATAACAGTAAACTTTGTAATACAATATTCCAAAGCTTGTTGTGCATTTAACTTGTCATGTATAGTTGCATCATTTTCGTCTATTTGAATTTGCGTAACAGTATTATCATATTCAAAACTTGAAAGTTCTTTACTTACACCAAATGAATATATATCATTGATTGTTGTTTCAATGTTATCTAATGCAGATTGAACATCAGAACCTTTTACATAAATGTTATCTCCCTCAGTATAAGCAATAGATACTGCCTCTAAATCATTTATGTTTTGTAATAACTCATCAATTGCAGCCTGAACCGTTTTAGCAGTAAGTCCACTAAGACCATTGCTATAACTTAATGCAGATGCATTTTGTGGAATCATTTTATATAAATAATCCATAGCAGTTTGAACATCATTTATTGCCAATCCACTAATAGGGTCTTTAAAATTTGATACTGTATTTTCATATACTACATCATTTGCATCAACTATATAGTTTTGCAAATAGTCTGTAATATAATCAAAAGCTTGTTGAGCATTTGTAATATCAGTAAGACCTGACTTAGAAGAACTATACATGATTTCATAACATTCATCATTTTGTTCTTTTATACTTGTTTCTACACCTTTAATTAATCCAAATAATTCATTTAAAGCACCAGATACATTCTTAGAAGTAAATTTATCACTATTGAAACTTACCTTAGCTGCACTAGCACCATCTTGAACTAGCATATCTTGGATTTCTTTTTGTGTATAAAAAATAAAAGGAAGGTCAGCCCAATCATGAGCACCAGTACCAACCTTCATTCTAAAACACATAGTTTCTACACCAGTCTCACTATCTGTTTCAAGAGAGTATGCAATACCGATTTCTCCTAATCTTAATCTTGGGTTGTTTGATTCCCAATTAGCGAGAGTATCTATTCTCGTTTGTATTCTTACATCAAAAGTTTTCTCAGCCATCGAGAACCGTCTCCTTTCGTAATATTTTTCCAAATTCATGTCTATCATTTTTATTTAATTTAAGACACTAAAAAACACTATGGGAGTCGAACCCATAGTGCCTTAATAGATAATAATATCTAATTACTTTTATATTTATATTTTAAGATATAGCATTACCACCAACAAGTACAAGAGTATCTACTCCCTGTGAAAGTAAATCTGTACTAACATCAGGTATTTCAACTATACCATCTGAATTTGCTCTATATAATGTATTTCCTAATTTAACACTATTTGCAAGTCCCTTTGCAAGAGAAGCAGTAGGAACGTATATAGGAGAACCATTAGAGAGAATTAGTTTGAGATAACTGTTTCCAACCTTAAGATTATAAGAAACATCATCTCCATCAGTATCAACCTTTTCATTAACTGGTGTAACGCTATCATCTTCAAATACCAATGCGCCATTTTCATCTGTCGCTTGAATAGGTTGATTACTTGAATCAAGTTTTTCTTCAACGCCTACAACACTACCTTCGGTTACAAATAAATCTTGAATACCAATAGTTCCAATTTTAATTGGTGTTTTATTAACTGTATAAGTTTGATTTCCCTCGGCATCTAAAATAGGATTACCTAACGAATCAACATCAGGGGTTTTAGTAATTGTTGAACCTTGATATATATTGTAAGATACTCCATTTGTTACACTAGGATCAATTACAATTGAGACCTTTGATTGATCAAGGGCGTTTGCAACCGAACCTTCTACTGTATCATCTATATTATCTAGAATATCTACTCTTGTTTTTAAATCTATAAATTGAGAATCATTGAAAATATCAGCAGCATCTCCAACTGGTTTAAGAGTTCCTGCGACATCTTCAATTACATATAATGTAGGTTTCCCATTCACAATATCTGTATTAAGTACACAAATATTCTGACCTACATAAGCCGTTGCACCACTTGTAGCATATGCTTGTGCATTTGCTAACGTGTCATATAAATATGTATCATCAAGTGGGTTTGGATTACCTCTGGTTATTGAAAGAGGTAAAGCCATACCGTCATTGGCGGGATTATATACAGATAAATTATTAACTGCCATTAGACCTCTTCCTCCTAACCTAAAGTAATATTATGAATTTCATTTGTTCCAATTGAAGCAGGTTCATAAATATAAACCTTGTATGCAGCATCAGTATACCCATTAGCACCTTCAACCTGAACTGTACCTGTTGTATACTGTGATACAACCTGAGCATTAAGAGAGTTTGGAAGTATTGCAGATGTAAGTCCACTTCTTGTACTTGAAAGTGGAATAGCAACAACATATCTCTTTGCTCCAGCAACTGGATTAATTGTAACATTCTTAGCGGAATCATAAGCACCACCATTAGTAAGACCTCTGATTATTGCAGAAGTTAATGGAGTACTTACACTGTCTGTAGTAACAGCTCCATAAAAGAAACTTCTATAACCCTTAATCGCACTAGAAGTTTTATCTTTAGTTCCTGCCGCAATTTGAATAACAGGACTAGATGGATTACCCATATTTGTATTAGCAATAACACCACTATTATAAGTAGCTTCTGCTTTGATTGTATAATTAGTTGAATCACCAACAGTAATTGCAGGGAATGAACCACTTGCAACAGAGTCTGTATTTCCATCACTATCAGTAATAGTCCACGCTGTAGCAGTTACGCCTGTTGCTGGACCATATGTATAAGAACCAGCGTTAAGTGTAGCATTCCAAGTAGGGGTTACTACTGTACCCACCTCATATGAACCAGATTGAGGGGTTGTTAATGACACTGAAGGTTCTGTCTTTGTAGGTTGTAATTCTTTACAGAAAATAGCCTGCATAACATCCCACAATGATTTTCCATTTGAATTAATTGTTGTAGTACCAGACTGTGTTTTAGTAATATTTCCGACAGCAGAATAGTTGCCTGCACATAAAATATCACTATTAAAGAATACATTCTGTGCCAATACATTACCAGAGAATGTAATCCATGTGCTTGCAGTTTCGTTCCAAATATATCCAACTGTACCGCCTGAAGCATCTTGAACAATCATCATCTGTCCATCTTCAAGCTCTGTATTTCCAGTTGAAGCCCAAGCACCATCTGGGTCAGTAGTATCAGTAAATACAACAACTTCTACTGAACCACTTCCACCACCACCATAATATTTTAAGTTATCCCATGTGTTTATACCATCACCGATTTTCATCTTGATTTTTCCAGATGTAGTAAACTCAAGAATAACCTCACCTTTCATCCACACTTTAGTAGAACCTACAAGGTTGGCAGTGACATCCGAAGCCAGTAAAATTCTAGTCTCAAGAACTTTATTTGCCATGTTTTCAGCTCCTTTTCTATTTATTATACGTTACATTAGTTTTAGATGTTGCGTCACCGCCATCTATAACATCATATGTTTCTTCAAGTTTATGATATCTTAAATTGATACTGTCCCATACAAACAAAGACATTTCTTTGTTCTTACTAAACTCATCAAAATAAGCATACAAAGTATTGGGTTTACCAATTGCAGGTAAATCTACAATATTATTAATTTGAACCATACCAGTTACTTCACCTTCACTTGGTACAGCTCCATAACATTTTCCTAATGTCCAATATGAATTAAAATCACCACCGTAATTAGAACTTGAACGTACATAATATATATATCCCTGCTTCATCTTTTCTTCTTCAGATAAAGCATCATATTTCTTTTGGGTGGTGTATCTCATTGTTAATGTAGCCATAGATTATCACCATCCTTATCAATCATCTGGATCGACAACAATATCTACATCTCCACCATCATCAGGGTTTGTAGTAGTATTGTCTCCTCCATTATTTTCTCCAGAATTATCTCCAACATCTCCTCCAGTTTCGCTACCAGTGTTTCCACCTTCAGTTTCATCTGTTGGAGGTGTAGATGGAGTCGTTGGGTCTGAAGAATCTTCACCAGTTGAAGGTGTATTTCCATTACCACCATTATCACCAGTTCCGCCACCTTCTTCAGTGTTATCTCCACCAGTATTATCAGAACTTCCGCCTTCACCATTTTCTTCACCAGAACCATTACTAGGATTATCAGGATTTGTTGGATTGCTATCTGTATTACCAGTATCTTCAGGAGTTGTATTGCCTCCATTATTTAAATCATCTGGGTTAGTAGGAGTATCAGTGCCATCACCACTAGAACCATTGTCAGTTCCTGGAGTAGAACCACTATTATCTCCATCAGTGTTTTCACCACTTCCATCACCC
>JAQYAV010000146.1 GCA_029338675.1 Lachnospiraceae bacterium | reverse complement strand
ATTACAAGCGTAAGAAAGACATGGAACATAATATTGCTAGATGGTATCAGATTGTATCATTTATAATTCTATCCATAATAGGATTGATACTATGTTGCAATTAAATATCTATTAGAGATATTGATTATATGCAGTTACACATATTTTGTGAATCATTATAATGTTTTCACTAATTATTCAGCAGGATAATCTTCATGTGAAAATGTAGGATAATTTAATTTTTGTGCAATTGTATAAGCCATTCTTTCAGTATATTTAAATGTAGCATGTACTCCATCAGCACTAGCAACAAATGCATTAACAATAGAATATCCGCAATCATCAGAATTTACAAATAAACATCCAAGTTTATGTGCAATTTCTTTAATTAAATCATTTCTTTTTCTTGTATCTGTAATTTCTGCATTATCATAAATTTTTTGACTTAATTTACTTTCAACCCATTTCCCATCAGAGTCACAACAATCTGTTTTAGAATATCTTGGAGTGTTATAAATTCCAATACATACAGGATTTGCTTCTGGGAAAATTTGTTGTAATTTAATAAATGAAGCAATATAACATAATGGGCTTGTAAATTTTTGCTTGTTTTCTGGCGATAAAGAATCAAAAGGATCGGTAGCGGAAGTATCTCCCCACCATCTTTTATTAGCAGGATTCAATACATAATCTAAGTCAGATTTTGTACCATAAGTTTCAAAATCACCATTAGTACCAGTAAAATTCATAATGTAATCAATATAAATATTTCCGCCTAACATTTTATCATTAAAGTTCTTTACTATTTCGCTTTTACATAAGAACATAGCATTTGCATCACCAGTTTCTCCACCTGCACCGTTAGCATCAACAAATCCCATACGATTTCCACCATTTGCAATAAGATAAATATTCATTCCATAACTATTTTCTAATGCATATGAAATACTACTTTGGGAGTCTGAAAATAAAATAGCATTCTTACCTCTAAGTCTTGAACCTAATTTTTCAGAACGGCTATAATATCTTTTATAACATTCTTCATCAGTAAGTTGTACTTGTTCGTGAAAGAAAGCACTATGATTTCTATCAATTTCTAGGATTCCTTTATTATCTTCATTGTTACTATATTCAGTAAGAGCTTTAAACGTAACGCTCTTATTACTTGTGTCTTTTAGATATATTAAAATGTATTCTCCATCATTTTCGACAACTCTACCAAGCACTTCAGTTGTAGAGTTTCTTTTATACAAAGTAGCCCCGCTTGGAGTATTTGCATAAACATCAACATTTGATCCAGAAGCAAATGTACACATTAAATGAAATTTAGGAGAAGTAATTTTAACTCTTATAAATCCATTGATATGGTATTTGTTTTGACTTACTGGTTGAGTATAATCAAAATTAAATGTTGTAATATTGCCATTACTATCATACGTAAATCTATCTTTTTCATATGATTTAAAATAAATATTTTGATGATATCCACAACCATCTAATTTATCAATTAAAATATTATCCATAACTCCTAATGGCTGCATATAAATATCATTATTTTGATTTCTTTTTTCAGATAAATTTAATTCATAAAATATATCTGAACTACTAGAAAAATCTTTAATTAATAATAATTCAGTTTCATCAACTTTTCCTTTTGCTACTTGAAATTTAAAAGTTTTTGCATTATCTGGAATTCTTATTCTTTCCATTTTCCAATCTGCATCAACATAAGACCTGCAGCTTTTTATAAGTGTACCTGCATTATCAAAAAATGCATATCCCCACCAGCTATCTTTTACACCAGGATACATTAATTCGTTATATTCTCCTGTTTTTGGGAAAACATATTTTACTTCATCAAAATTCAAATTACTTTGAGATGCACCTGTAGAAGCAACGATACCATTATCAGGCTTTACTAATTCAGGTTTTACACTTTTCTTAGAACCGATTTGATTTTTTATTTCAGTGTCATCATAATTACTTATTTTACCTTCATTGATTGCTTTATCAATTTCTTCTCTTACAGTTTCTGCTGTAGCTGCGTCTCCCTTTGGACCTTGTGGACCTACTGGACCTTGTTCCCCTACTTCTCCTTGTGGTCCTTGTGGGCCTTGTTCTCCTTGAATACCTTGTGGACCCTGTGCTCCGTCTTTACCATCTGCGACTTTTAAAGTTTCAAGCCATTCGGATTCTGTGCCAACATATCCATTATCAACTGCAATTTGATATGCGCTTTTACCATCATCGCCTTGAGGTCCTTCTGGTCCTTGAGGTCCTTGAGGCCCTTGAGGTCCTTGAGGTCCTTGA
>JAQYAV010000145.1 GCA_029338675.1 Lachnospiraceae bacterium | reverse complement strand
GTTCTTAGTCCAATAATCTTATTGAAAAGTCAAAAAAGAAAGAGAACTCTCACTTGTGCATTGTAACACTTTTATATAATGTCTACCATATTTTGCAATGAAAAAATATATATAGTATTATATTGAAGTAATTTTATTTTTAAAAAGATATAAGGCAGGATTTATAATGGCAGGCTCAACATTTGGAAAAAAATTCAAAGTAATGACATGGGGTGAATCTCACGGCCAAGCTCTTGGTGTTGTAATAGACGGTTGTCCGGCCGGTCTTATGCTTAATGAAGATGATATACAGAAATATCTTGATTTAAGAAAGCCGGGACAGAATAAATACGCAACACAGCGAAACGAAGATGGTAAGGTTGAAATACTCTCAGGTGTATTTGAAGGAAAAACAACAGGAACTCCTATATCTCTTATCATTTATAACAAATCGCAAAGGTCATCTGATTATTCAGAGATTGCTTCATATTATCGTCCGGGTCATGCTGACTATACCTTTGATGTAAAGTATGGTTTCAGAGACTATAGAGGTGGCGGACGTTCATCAGGACGTGAAACTACAGCCCGCGTTGCAGCCGGGGCCATAGCACTTAAGCTGTTAGAGCTTTTTGGTGTTAAATTCACAACTTATGCAAAGCAGATTGGTCCATTTGAAATTAATATGGATAATTTTGACGAAAGCAATATATCAGAAGATCTATTAAGAATGCCTGATAAGGAGACTTCATTAAAAGCGCAGGAATACCTTGATAAGATAAGAGCTGAAAAAGATTCTGTGGGCGGAATAATTGAATGCAGAATTGATGGTGTCTATCCCGGGCTTGGCGATCCAGTATTTGATAAGCTTGATGCAAGACTTGCATATGCAATAATGAGTATTGGTGCTGTTAAAGGAATTGAATTTGGTGAAGGCTTCAATGTAGCTAACCTTAAAGGCAGCGAAAATAATGATGAATTTTACATTAATAAAGAAGTTTCAAAGTATTCCTTTGATTTAATAAAGGATGTGTCTAAAAGGACAAACCATTCAGGCGGTGTGCTTGGCGGAATGTCAGATGGCTCAACTATTGTTTTCAGATGCGCAATAAAGCCTACCCCATCAATTGCGAAGGAGCAAAGAACAATAAATAAAAACGGTGAGGATATCACCGTTTCTATAAAGGGACGACACGATCCAATAATCGTACCGCGTGCTGTAGTTGTAGTTGAAGCAATGGCTGCCCTCACAATTCTTGATGCGATGCTTGAAAATATGGGCACTACCGTTCAAATGTAATTATAGATATTATTAATAATTATTAAAATTCAAGGAGGGTAATTGTATTGCCCTCTTTTACTTTCATTTCAGGTCCGTTCATTACTATTATATTCTTTTCAAGGTCAACATTGAAAAATGTCATTGTGCCTGACTGATGGTTAAGGCTTATTAAATGTTTATTATCAGGGAACACTGCAATATCCTTAGGATAGTCTCCACTTATTGGTAATACAAATCTCTTTTTAAGCTCACCGTTGTCATAATTAATATCAAAAACACCGACACTGTTATCACCTGCATTAGAGCAGAAAATAAACTTACCATCCTTACTGAATTTCATTGCACATGCAGCAGAATCTGCTGAATGATACGCATTAAGAGTTGAAATCTTCTGTATTTTCTCGAATTCAGGCTTTCCATTATTATCCTTGTATGAATATGCAACAATAGAATTGTTCATTTCGTGAATAACATATGCATATTTACCATCCTTGGTAAACTTAATGTATTTAGGCCCTGATTCCTGCTCTGAGCGGAGCGCATCAATAAGCTTTAATGTTCCTATGTTCTGATCAAATTTGTATATTTTAACATGGTCAATTCCAGAATCAGTCGCACATAGGTATTTATTATCTCTTGTCATCTTGACACATCTGACATGAGGTCTTGAAGTCCTCTCAGAAATACTACCCATTCCCTGATGGAACACTTCATCGGTAATCGTTCCAATTGAGCCGTCCTCATTAAGCGACAATACTGTAATCTTACCATCATGATAGCCTGCAACAAACATATACCTGTCAGTATAATCGGTAGAAATGTAACAGCCTCTCATACCATTTATCGAAGCCATGTTAATCATTTGAAGCCCAAGATCTTCAGTAATTCTGAATGCTTCTACTCCGAAATCAGTAATTGAGTAAATATATTTCTGGTTATGGGAAATAGTTAAGTACGAGGAGTTCTTAATTGCAACCTCTTCCCTCTCAACTAATCTTCCCTTCTTAATATCGACATCGTATATGCGAATTCCTTTATCGTTGCTTCTCGTATATGTTGAAACATAAGCAATGTACTTTTTTGCCATAACTATCCTCAGTCTTTAATGATTACTGTCAATACATAATTTACAGTGTTTTTTTGTTCAAGAAACATACTACCATATTTTTGAAAATATATAAATATTCATTGACTTTTATATAAAAATTTAATAGTATTTTCTAAGTTGCTTTATAATAGGTACATGCGGTACCAAATAAGCTGTTTGCCACTAACTATGGCCATGGATTAAACACACGGG
>JAQYAV010000144.1 GCA_029338675.1 Lachnospiraceae bacterium | reverse complement strand
CATTGATTATGCTAAGATTCAGTTATACGCAGGAAACTATGATTTCTGGTATGAGTCAAGTCAGCTTATGATTAAGCAGATGAAGGAAGCAAACAAGAAGAAGGAAGAGAAAATCAAAGAGTTACAGGAGTTTATTCAGAGATTCTCTGCAAACGCTTCTAAATCTAAGCAGGCTACTTCACGTAAGAAGGCTCTTGAGAAGATTGAATTAGATGAAATCAGACCTTCAAGTAGAAAGTATCCATATATTGATTTTAGACCAAAGAGAGAGATTGGTAATGAAGTACTTACTGTTTCTAACATATCAAAAACTGTTGATGGAGTTAAGGTATTAGATAATATTTCGTTTACAATCGGACATGATGATAAGGTTGCATTTGTTGGTCCAAATACAATAGCAACAACAACATTATTTAAGATTCTTGCTGGTGAAGAAGAACCAGATGAAGGAACATATAAATGGGGGGTTACAACTTCACAAGGATATTTCCCTAAGGATAATACTAAGGAGTTTGATAACGATTTGGTAATAGCAGACTGGCTTGCACAGTATTCAGATGATAAGGATGCAACTTATGTAAGAGGTTTCCTTGGTCGTATGCTTTTCGCAGGTGAAGATGGCGTTAAGAAGGTTAAGGTATTATCAGGAGGAGAGAAGGTAAGATGTCTTCTTTCTAAGCTTATGATTATGGGCTCAAATGTTCTTATTTTGGATGAGCCTACAAACCACCTTGACATGGAATCAATTACAGCACTTAACAATGGATTAATGAAGTTTCCAGGTGTAGTATTATTCTCTTGCCAGGATCATCAGTTTGTTCAGACTACAGCTAATAGAATTATGGAATTAACTAACACAGGACTTATTGATAAGCAGACTACTTACGATGAGTACCTTGCAAATGATGAGCTTGCAAGAAAACGTCAGGTTATGAATATGGTTAGTGATGAGGATTAGTTTTGTTTAATTAATAAGGAGAAATGACTTATGATAGATGGAAAAAAGACAATGCTCTCTGGAATGCAGTCAACAGGAATGATTACACTTGGTAATTACCTTGGAGCATTAAAAAACTGGGTTACATTAAGTGATGATGAAGATATTAACTGTTTTTATGGAATAATGGATTTACATTCAATAACTGTAAGACAGGATCCAGCTAATTTAAGAAAGAGTGCAAGAAACCTTCTTATGCTTTATATTGCTGCTGGTCTTGATCCAGTTAAGAATTGTATTTTCTATCAATCCCATGTTCCAGCTCATCCAGAGCTTGCTTGGATTCTTAATTGCTATACATATATGGGTGAGATGAACAGAATGACTCAGTTTAAGGATAAAGCTGCAAAGCATTCAGATAATATTAATACTGGATTGTTTACATATCCAGTACTTATGGCTGCAGATATTTTATTATATCAGGCAGATCTTGTACCAGTAGGAAAAGATCAGATGCAGCATCTTGAGATTACAAGAGATATTGCAAATAGATTCAATGGAATATATGGCGATGTATTTACAATTCCGGAAGGCTATGTTGGAAAGAGCGGTGCTAAGATTATGAGCTTGCAGGATCCAACTAAGAAGATGTCTAAATCAGATGAGAATCCTAATGCTAGTATTTCATTACTTGATGATAAGGATACAATTATGCGTAAGTTTAAGAAGGCAGTAACAGATTCAGAGGGTGTTATTGCATATAGAGATGATAAGCCAGGAATAAAGAACTTATTAGATATTTATTGTTGCTGTACAGGTAAGACAGTTGATGAAGCTTTAGCAGAGTTTAATGGTCTTGGATATGGTCAGCTTAAGGAATGTGTTGGTGAAGCTGTTGTTAACGAGTTAGCTCCAATTCAGCAGAGATTCAAAGAACTTTCTGAAGATAAGGCATATGTTGATGGAATTATTAAGACAAATGCTGAAAAGGCTTCTTATTATGCTAATAAGACTCTTAGAAAGGTTAAGAAAAAGGTTGGCTTTACAGAATTGCCTAGATAATTCATTATAATCTATTATAATAATACAAAGACTCATTCCTCAAATTTGAAGAATGAGTTTTTGTTTGCTTATAGAATAAAAATCATAATAAATCTATTACAGTTTTGAGACAAATAAAAACAATAAATTATTCAAGTAACCAACCTTGTTTTACTGCGTTATCAATGTTTGATTCAATCCATTTATACACTTCAGGCATAAACTCTTTTATTATAGTCATACGTTTTTCAACCTGATGTCTCTTGGTTCTAGGCTCAATATTTTTCCATGTGTGACCAAAAGTAAGTGTGTTATGTAAAAAGGGCTGCAATCTGTCAAGACAGTTTGCATATTTTGAATCAACAGTTTCACAGGCATCAAATTCATTCCATAGATTTCTAATATGTGTACCTTGTTCTTTAGGTAAAATTGAAAATAATTTATCTGCTGCAGCAAGCTCCCTTTCTTTTTTGCTTTCGTTTCCAGAAATATCATAGGCAAAGGTATCACCAGCATATATTTCTACCAAATCATGAACTAAAGACATTTCTATTGCATGGGAAATGTTTGGCTTTTCAATAGCATATTCTTCAAAGAGAAGTGCCATTACAGAAATATGCCATGAATGCTCGGCATCATTTTCGCGTCTACTTTCATCAATTAAAAGCGTTTGTCTAAGTATGGATGTCATTTTATCAATTTCAGCTGTGAATTTAAGCTGGGTATCAAGACGATTGTTTCCGCTTGGTAAAAAAATTTCTAACCCCATAGTAATCCTCCTATATAAATAAGTATAATAAATGCACCTCCAAATATTAAATAATAAACATTTGAAGGTGCAACAAATTACTTAAGCTTAGGTCTTCCATCGGTTGTAAGCTCAAGATTAAGACCAAGTGAATAGTTAATCATTCTAAGAGAGTTAAGATAATTCGTATCCTCCCTACCTGCAAAGCCAATATAAACCTTATCATAGAGATTAAGGCTCTTGGCGAATTCTGTATCAGAAATATCTAAAGCAACAGGTGATAACTGTTCGTCGTTGTCAATTGCATAGTATTCATATGGCTTTAGCTTATTGTATAAATCATCTGAAAAATATGTTGTAAGCGGAAATAAAATTCCAGTGTTAGCAGCACATTTTACGCCTAACTCATCCATAATAAATACGTCGAAATAGTCATTGAAACACATAGTTGATAACTTAGTAACATTGATATAATCCTTATCTTCCATATCGTTTGGGTTAATAGGATTACCCAAGAAAATATCTAAGTCACGTTCTAATTTATATTTCTTGTCAGTCATCCCAAAGGTTTCTTTGTAATCTTCTTCAAAGGCTCTGTTAAAGCCTTCCTGATCACGACAATTTACAACTGCATATGAAAGGGCAATTGGTCTGTTGCTTTGATATACACAATAGCCAGTATATATAATAGCAATAAGCACAATGATTGAAATAATACCATACCATTTGAAGTACATAATAAGGTATTTTATTTTCTCATGCTTGTTCATGCCTTCCATGTTAGCTTTTATTCTGTCACGTTTTATTTTTTGACGTTCAGAAAATTTAAGTTCGCTTAACTCAAGGTTATCCTCGTGAACTACCTTTGAATCATCCTTATCCTTGTTAGTCTTAACTGCTTTAGAATTCTCCTGTTCAATAATATCATCAGCAGATATCTTCATATGAATATCCTCCTAAACTATGAAACAATAGTGATATTCTAACATAGTTTTGTTAGTGAATAAAGAAAAAAGTGTGAAAAAATTGCGAAATAAAATAATATGGTGTATAGTGTTAATACCCTTTTATTTTGATTATATTTATATTAAGGTTAAACATGGAGGTAAACATGAAAAAAATAACAAGATATTTATTGTTTATTTTTGTTTTATCTTTCTTGTGCATGGGGTGTAATAAGAATGGGAATAACAAAGAAAAACAAAAGGCTAATACTAGAGAAAATGTAGCTTCCACTGAGGAAAATTTGGAAAATACAACTGAAACAATGGCTATATCTGATGATGACACAAGCGAAGCATTAGAAGAGGTGGATTATGTTGCAGAGCTTATGCCAGAGGATTTAGGAGAGATAATTTATGTCTATGTATTAGATGATGAATCAGCAAAAAAAATCTCTTATTTCACGCAGCTGTATCCTCAATTTGAAAAACAAATAGAAGTAAGAAAATTAGATGTAAAGTCAGAGGATTATACAGGAGCAATAAAGAATATGCTTCAGGGCAATAAAGATATTCCATCTGTTGTAATGTGTCAGGATGATATGCTTTGGGATATGATTGATGCACATGTATTTAAGCCCCTTGAAGAGGTTGGTATAAGAGAAGAAATGTATTCAAATGCATATGATTATACTAAGAACTTTGCTATGAAGGATAATTCTCTTATGGCTATGACTTGGGATAGTAATCCTGGAGTGTTTATTTACAGAAGTGACATTGCAGAAGAGGTGCTTGGTACATCAGAGCCAGATGAAGTTCAAGAATATGTTAAGGACTGGGATTCGTTTTTTGGTACTGCGGAGTTAATGAAGGAAAAAGGTTATACAATGTTATCAGGCGTAAATGATATTGTGTTACCATTTGTTGAACAGTGTGAAACTCCATTAGTAGATGGAAAAACATTGAACATTGATGAGAATGTAGTAGCACTTTTTGAGGTGGCGAGATATATGTCTGAAGAGGGCTATGTTGCAGGAAATACAATGATAGGCGATGAACAGTGGGTATCGGATAATAAGGATAATGTGTTTGGATGCTTTGGCAGCGAGCGTACAATTGATTATTATTTTAATGATGTATTAGAAGAAACATATGGTAAGAGAAAAATATGTGAAGGACCCTCTAATTTCCATTGTGGCAATTCGTATATTGGAATTACAAACAAATGTAGAAACGAAAAGCTAGCGGCATTTTTAGTTTATACTTTGTGCTGTGACAAAAATGTGATGTATCAAATATGTGAGAATGAAAATATATTTGTAAATAACAGAGAGGTTATAAAAACAGCTGTAGCAGAGGGGAAAGGTGCTTATGAAACATTAGGCGGACAGGAAACTTATGCAGTTTGGGATATATCTTCTGATAGTATAACAATAGGAAGTCCAACAAAATATGATGACATTTTAATTAATGTGTTGTATGATGAACTAGACAGGTATGTTAATGAAGAACTTGCAGATGTAGATGCTGCAGTAGACAGAGTAAAAACAAAGATATTAGAACAATGCAAGGAATTGCAAACTGATAATTAATGGTATGAAGCAAAGGGGCTTCCACTGTGGTGGAGGTCTCTTTTTTTCTTGTTACTAAATCCAAAATGCTTCTTGTCGAGCAAAAAAAGGATAATATAACAATTATTTTAAATAAAATAAAGGGATTTTTTGTACCAATGTAGAATAATTTATATAGTGTGCGATTTAGGTTGATAATTAACGAAAAATGTAATATTGGTTTGTATGACTTGTAACATGTTTTTAGAATAGTGATTTATTGTCACAGTTCTTTATTTTAAGGAGCGTAATTATGATATTAAGAGAAAATTTTGAACGCAGAGAACATGAAATGTATAGAAGTTGTGCTACCTTTAGTGATGAGACTAAGGGGAGAGATAGAGAGGAAGAAAAATGCGATTTACGTACTGACTTTCAAAGAGATAGGGATAGAATAATTCACTCTAAATCATTCCGAAGATTAAAGCACAAAACACAAGTTTTTTTGGCTCCTGGTGGAGATCATTACAGAACAAGATTAACGCATACATTAGAGGTTTCACAGATAGCAAGAACTATTGCAAGAGCATTGATGCTTAATGAAGATTTGACTGAGGCAATAGCCCTTGGACATGACCTTGGACATACACCATTTGGTCATGCAGGTGAAAGAGCCTTAAGAGAATATTCAGCAAAGAATTTTGAACACAATGTTCAAAGTGTAAGAGTTGTTGAAAAGCTTGAGAAGAATGGAAGAGGATTGAATCTTACCTGGGAGGTAAGAGATGGAATTTTTAATCATAAAACAAGTGGAAAACCTTCCACATTAGAAGGCTGCATTGTAAGAATGTCAGATAAGATAGCATATGTTAATCATGATATTGATGATGGAATAAGAGCTGGTATTTTATCCGAGGATATACTTCCTAAGCACATTACCGATTTCTTGGGACATTCTACAAGGGATAGAATTAACAATCTTATACATGGAATAATTCGAAATAGTTTAGATAAGAATATTGTTGATTTTTCAGAGGAATACCGACAGGCTTTGTCTGAACTAAGAAGCTTTATGTTTGCTAATTTGTATACTAACCCTGTTGCCAAAAGCGAAGAGGCAAAGGCAGAAAGGATTATTGGAATGCTGTTTAATGAATATATGGAGCATGAGGAGCTTCTTCCAGAAGAATATCGAAGATATATATTAGAGGGGGAAGAAAAAGAAACAGTAGTATGTGATTATATTGCTGGAATGACAGATAATTATGCTATTGAAACAGCAAATGAATTATTTTTACCGAAATTTTGGAGTAGAATTTAGGGGGAATAATTAAATGTATTATTCTGATGATATTATAGAAGAAGTTAGAAGTAAATGTGATATTGTTGATGTTATTGGAGAATATGTAAGCCTGAAGCATAAGGGTAATTCCTTTTCAGCATGTTGTCCATTTCATCACGAAAAGACTCCGTCCTTTCATATAAGCAGAGAAAAACAGATGTATCACTGTTTTGGTTGTGGAGTAGGAGGAAATGTATACACATTTATAATGGAATATGAGAATATGAGCTTTCCGGAGGCTGTTAAATTGTTGGCTGATAGAAGTGGTGTTAAGTTACCTGAACAGGAGATGACAGGTGAACAAAAGGCAAAAGAAAACTACAAAAACACCCTTAAAGAAATGAACAAAATGGCTGCGGCATATTTCCATTATCTACTTACCAAGTCAGAGCATGGAAAAAAAGCATTAGAATATCTTACAAACAGAGGTTTAACAGAAGAAACCATTAATAATTTTGCAATGGGATATTCAGATATTTATGAGAATGACCTATACAAATATTTAAAGAGTAAAGGCTTTACTGATGCGCAGATGAAGGATTCAGGTCTGGTTGAGATAAGAGAGAATAAAGGTGCTACTGATAAGTTTTGGAATCGTGTAATGGTTCCGATACTTGATATAAATGGTAAGGTAATAGGTTTTGGCGGACGAGTTCTTGGAGATGGAACACCTAAGTATATCAATACTAAGGAAACAGCAGTGTTTGATAAGAGCCATAATTTGTTTGCCATGAACATTGCCAAAAGGTCAAAGCGGCGAGGCATAATAATATGCGAGGGATATATGGATGTAATATCTATGCATCAGGCAGGTTTTGATAATGCAGTTGCTTCCTTGGGAACTGCATTTACAATAGGACAGGCAACAATAATTAAAAGGTATACGGAAGAGGTTTACCTAGCGTATGATAGCGATGGAGCAGGAACAAAGGCTACTCTTCGCGCTATTGAAATTCTTCGAGAGGTTGGCTTGATTACGAGAGTAATTGATATGAAGCCTTATAAGGATCCAGATGAGTTCATTAAGAATTTAGGACAGGAGGCCTACGAGGAAAGAGTTAAAAATGCAGTTACCAGCATTGTGTTTGAAGCAAACACAATAGCTGCTAATTATAATATGCAAGATCCAGAAGATAAGATTTCATTTACAAAAGAGATGGCAAAAAGACTTTCTACAATTGAGGAAGCCGTTGCAAGACACAGCTATATTGATGCCATAGCCGAGACATACAAGCTTGATAGAGATGGATTTAAAGCTATGGTAAGTAAGTATGGCAATATGGGAATGGTTAATAAACCACAGTATACAGAAGAAAGAGTAGTGGTAAATCAAAAAAGGACAGAGCAAAGTGATGTTAATAAACCACAAAGACTTTTGCTTACTTGGATGGTTAATGATGTATCATTATTTTCCAAATTAGAAGGTGTTATCTCAGAAGAGGATTTTGACAATGAGGACTATTATGCAGTTGCTAAAACCTTGTATGAACAATACAAAAGCACAGGTAAGGTTAATCCTGCAGCAATAGTTAATTATTTCGAGGATATCGAAAAACAACGTTTAGTAGCCCAAATTCTACAAACAGAATTACCCTTTGATGTATCGGAAGATGAAAAGGAAAGAGCTATTAACGATGTAATAAAAAAGACAAAATTAATGCATATTGAAGCTGAGCTAACAAAGAACACTGGTGATGTACAAAAATTCCAGGAATTAATTATGCAAAAGGCCAAGGTTTCAAAAATGCATATTTCATTGAAAAATGGATAAAATATTTATCACTATGGGAGGATGTAAAAAGTAATGGAAGAGAAAAAGGCTAAAGGACATGAAAAGGAAGTAGAAAATAATCCAGCAATTGAAGAAAAATTTCTTGCTAAGCTTACAAGCTTATTAGATATAGCTAAGAAAAAGAAAAATGTAATTGAGGATACAGAGATAATTAATCATTTTAATGATTGCAAAGAAATTGAACTTACAACAGAGAGAATGGTTGCAATATTTGAATATTTAGATGAGCATAACGTAGATGTTCTTACAATTACAGATGATGACGAGCCAGATGATATCTTAATCGATGCAGATGATTCAGATACTGAAATTGATGTAGATGTAGAGAATATTGATTTATCAGTTCCTGATGGAGTTAGTATTGAAGATCCTGTAAGAATGTATTTAAAGGAGATTGGTAAAGTTCCATTGTTGAGTGCTGAAGAAGAAATTGAACTTGCAAAGAAAATGGAGCAGGGCGATGAGAATGCCAAGAAGAAGCTTGCTGAAGCAAATTTAAGACTTGTTGTAAGTATCGCTAAAAGATATGTAGGACGTGGAATGCTTTTCCTTGATCTTATTCAAGAAGGAAACATGGGTCTTATTAAGGCAGTTGAAAAGTTTGATTACAGAAAGGGTTACAAATTCAGTACTTATGCAACTTGGTGGATTAGACAGGCTATTACAAGAGCTATAGCTGATCAGGCTAGAACAATAAGAATCCCAGTTCATATGGTTGAGACAATAAATAAGCTTATTCGTGTTTCAAGACAGCTTTTACAAGAGCTTGGTCGTGAACCATTACCGGAAGAAATTGCTGAGGCGATGGATATTTCGGTAGAAAGAGTCAGAGAAATCTTAAAGATATCTCAGGAGCCAGTTTCTCTTGAAACTCCAATCGGTGAAGAGGAAGATAGTCATTTAGGAGACTTTATTCAGGATGAGAATGTACCAGTTCCTGCAGAGGCAGCAGCCTTTACTCTTCTTAAAGAGCAGTTAGTAGAAGTATTAGGTACATTAACTGAAAGAGAGCAGAAGGTACTTAAGCTTAGATTTGGTTTGGAAGATGGAAGACAGAGAACACTTGAAGAAGTTGGAAAAGAATTTAAGGTTACAAGAGAAAGAATCAGACAGATTGAAGCAAAAGCTTTAAGAAAGTTAAGACATCCAAGCAGAAGCAGAAAGCTTAGAGATTACTTAGAAGAAAACAGCTAAAATTAAATATAAGACAGGTGATAGACTACTATGGAAATAAAGCTATCAAATAGAATGCAGTGTGTATCAGATTTAGTTACAAAAGGACGAATTGCAGACATTGGGTGTGATCATGCTTTTGTATCAATATATTTAC
>JAQYAV010000143.1 GCA_029338675.1 Lachnospiraceae bacterium | reverse complement strand
GTAACTGTACTCTTATACTGAACTACAGCAATTACAGCTGAAATTACAATAAAGATTATAATAAAGAATCTAATACAGATAAGCTGCTTCTTCTCGTCCATTTTCTTAGCAACTGTTTCCTTAATCAAGTCAAGTGTAAGTGTTGAGCTTGATGTAAGAACAAGTGAAGAAAGAGTTGACATAGAAGCTGATAAAACTAATATAACAACTACTGCAATAAGGAATGGCGAAAGTTTCTCAATCATTGAAGGGATAATTGCATCATATCCAACCGCTGCAACATCAACATCCTCAAGACGTCCAAAACCACCTAAGAAATAACATCCACCTGCAACTATACAAGCAAAGATTGTAGAAATAATTGTACCAGTCTTAATTGCCTTATAGTCCTTGATTGCGTAGAACTTACCAACCATCTGTGGTAATCCCCATGTACCCAGTGAAGTAAGAATAACAACTCCAAATAAGCTAACAGGGTCTGGTCCAAAGAAAGAATTAAATGCACCAGGAGTTGTTGAAACTGCTGTATCTGTAACATTTCCAAGCTTATCTAAAGCAGCTAGGAAACCACCATGTGTATTAAGTACTGAACCAATTACTGCAATAATACCAGCAATCATAATACATCCTTGGATAAAGTCATTGATTGCAGTAGCCATGTATCCACCTGCGATTACGTATACACCTGTTAATACTGCCATAACCACGATACATACTGTATAATCAAGATTAAATGCCATACCAAATAATCTTGATAATCCGTTATACAAAGAAGCTGTATAAGGTATAAGGAAAATAAATACTATAATTGAAGCAAGAATCTTAAGGAATTTTGAATCAAATCTTTGTCCAAAGAACTCTGGCATAGTCTTTGAATTCAAGTTATGAGTCATGCTTCTTGTTCTCTTACCAAGTATTACCCAAGCAAGTAAAGAACCAATAACTGCATTACCAATTCCAATCCATGTTGAAGCAATACCAAATTTCCATCCGAACTGGCCAGCGTAACCTATGAAAATTACCGCTGAAAAATAAGATGTTCCGTATGCAAAAGCTGTAAGCCAAGGACCTACATTTCTTCCGCCTAATACGAAGCCATTAACATTTGTCGCTGTTTTTCTGCAGTATAAACCAACACCTATCATTACACCGAAGAAAAGCACCAGCATAGCTACCTTAATAACCATAATCAATCTCCTTTATCATTTTGTAGTCGTTTCGCTTTAACGTATTAAAGCTTCAATGTGTTAATTATGACACAAGCAATAACCTGTGTCAAGAATTTTATCAGTGTAGAACAACCACCTGACCTGGATAAATTTTTAATATATTTGTGTTATTTTTTGAGGATGAAATATCTTTGTTAGATAAGATAATTTCTTTGTCACACTCTATATCAAATGCCTCCTTGCCCCAATTTGATATTACAGTAATTTCCTCTTCACAAAAGACTCTCTTATAAGCAAAAATATCGTCTATGTCCTCATAGATAGGCTTAAACTCTCCATAAACAAAAATATTGTTATACTTCTTATTTCGTCTAAGTGCAAATAGCTTTCTGTAGTAATTTAGAACAGAGTTAGGATCATTTTCCTGTGCCTTGGCATTTATTGCTTTATAGTTTTGATTAGACCAAAACCAAGGTGTACCAGTTGTAAATCCACCATATGCTGAATCATCCCACTGCATTACAGTTCTTGCATTATCACGACTATATTTCTTACACATATCAAAGGCCTCAGTCTCAGTCATACCAAGTGACAAGCCCTTGTTATATTGATCAAGTGTTGAAATATCATTGAAATCCTCCACCCTTTTGAAATCCATATTAGTCATGCCAAGCTCCTGACCCTGATATATACAAGGAATTCCTTTTAGAAGAAATATCGAAGTAGCCAAAAGTTTAGAACCATCATTTTTATCAATCCATTCTGGAATAAAAATGTCCACACTTCGTGGTTGATCATGGTTTTCAACCACATTTGTCATAAAGCCTATATCCTTAGTTGATTCTTGCGATTTAATTAAAGCAGCCTTCATTTCCTTTACAGAAACATCCTTTGCATAGTACCAGCCCTGCTCACAATTAGTAAGTAAATGCAGTGAAAAATCAAAGATAGAAGAAAAATGGCCATCCTCTCCAATAAACTCTTTAAGCTCATCCTCCTTCATATTAAACACTTCACCAAGTGTAAATGCGTCATGCTTTTTGAAGGTATTATTTCTCAAATCCTGAAGCATATCACCAATTGAAGGGCCTTTTTTTGAAGCAAGTGCTCCTGCTACAATCTTTTCAACTCCGCACAAATTATCTGGACCATCTGCCTCATAATTTTCAAAAAGAAGGTTCTTCTTAATGTTAATTATTGCATCTATTCTAAAGCCTGCAACACCTTTATCAAGCCACCAGTTAACCATATCATATAGCTCATCCAAAACCTCCTGATTATACCAGTTAAGATCTGGCTGCTGTTTTGCAAATGAATGCAAATAATATAGGTTTTCTCTTCCTGGAACCTCCTCCCACATATTTCCGCCAAAATATGATCTGTAATTACTTGGAGGTTGACCATTTACACCCTTTTCAAAATAGAAATATTTTCCATACCTTCCATCTGGATCTTTTAACGCCTTCTTAAACCATTCATGCTGATCAGAGCAATGATTTATAACCAAATCCATAATAATATACATATCTCTCTTCTTTGCCTCTTCCAACAAAAGCTCAAATTCTTCCATTGTCCCAAAGCATTCAGCAATCTTTCTATAATCTGAAATATCATATCCCTGGTCTATAAAGGGAGACTCATATATTGGACTAATCCAAACAATATCAACTCCTAGCTCCTTCATATAATCCATCTTGCTAATTATACCAGGAATATCCCCAATACCATCTCCATTTGAATCCATAAAACTCTTCGGATATATCTGATATATTACCTTATCATCCCACCAATTCTTCATATCTCATTTCTCCAACTAATATGTATTTATTTTTCTAGACAATATATTTTTCTAGCTATTATGTGTTTACTTCTCTAGACAATATATATTTTTTCTAGCTATCATGCATTTCTTTCTTCAGGCAACAAAATATTTCCTCAAATATATTTTGTTGAAAAAAATAGTTTCTATTGTTCGCTTATAAGATTTGCAAAGTCGTATCTGATTATTTTAGCTAGGTCGGTTGGGGAAACTTCTACCTGATAGCCAACCTTTCCAGCACTAAAGAATATTGTTTCATATTCTTTAGCAGTTTCATGTATTGTTGTTTTGAAGAATTTCTTCATTCCAATTGGAGAACAGCCTCCATGTATGTAGCCTGTAAGTGAAAGTAAGTCTTTAGCTTTGAGCATTTCGATGGATTTTTCTCCAACTGCCTTTGCAGCCTTTTTTAAGTCTAGTTCTTTGTTAACAGGAATTACAAATACATAATTTGCTTTTGTTTTTCCTACTGTTACGAGTGTTTTGAACACTCTGTTTTCATCCTGTCCTAATATTTCGGCAACCTTTTGTCCATTAGTTTCACCAGTTTCTACATAACAGTATGAATTATATTTGATTTTCTTTTGATCTAATAAACGCATTACATTTGTTTTTTCTTCCATTATGATTTCTCTACACTTTCTATAAATTATTTTTTATATTTTACATTTGATAAAATTTATGTGTTTGGCATAAGCAAGTAACCTAAATATTTTAGCAAAACAAAAACCGCTTCATATCGAATTTTCCAGCAAGCTGGTACTTTTTCAAAACGAAGCAGTTATTATTTTCTAGAAATTTATTACTCCCAGATGCTCTAATAATATTTTCAGTCCAATTAATATAAGTATTATTCCACCTAGTATTTCAGCCTTCTTCTCGTATTTGCTTCCAAATACGCTTCCAAGCTTAACTCCAGCAAATGAGAATAAGAAGGTTGTTACACCGATAAGGCATACTGCCAATAAAATGTTTACCTGCAAAAATGCAAATGTAACACCTACTGCAAGAGCGTCTATCGAAGTTGCAATGGCCATAACAAACATCGTTTTTATGGCAAACGAACCACCACAATCGCAGTCCGCTTCCTCCTTGCCTAAGGCTTCTTTTAACATATTTCCGCCGATTAATACTAAAAGAATAAATGCAATCCAATGATCAAATTTATTAATTGCACTTGCAAATGTTGTTCCTAGCAAAAATCCAATCAATGGCATAAGTGCCTGAAAGCCGCCAAACCATATTCCTGCTGTTGCCATTTGCTTTATATTTACCTTCTTAGTTGCAAGACCTTTGCATATTGAAACTGCAAATGCGTCCATAGAAAGGCCAATGGCAATTAATACTAACTCTACTATTCCCATGTAATTCTCCCTTAGTTATTCCTGGCTGTTGATTAAAATTGCTTTTATCTCTTCAACCTTTTCGTAACCATTTTTCTCCATGATATATTTTAGTGCCTCCTGAATATCCTCCTCTGAAAGCATTATTTCCTTGCTCTTTTCAGTTACTACTGTACATCCACCCTTCATGTCACAGCAACGTCCACTGCATGATGTTTTTTGGATATTTTTCTTGCTTATTGCACCAATTTCTTCTAGCAAATTTATCATTCTATATACAGTTGCTATTCCTATTCCCGAATCTCTTTTGTGTGCATAATAATATACTTCTTTGCAACACGAATACTCTTCATTAACAATAATATCAACAATTAATTTTCTTTGTTCTGTAAGTCTTAAACCATTTTTCTTTAGCTTTTCAAGTATGGCCTCTTCACTTAACAAAGAATCAATTGTTTCGTTATCCTGAGCGTTATTACTCATATGTATACCTACTTTCCTTATTTGTTTCTAGCCTTCGGACAATTAAGCTTACAAATATTATTGACAATATTGTTCCGATTGTCCATCCCACAGGCCAAGCAGACCATATTCCAATATATCCCCAAAGTTTAGAGAATTTATATGCTAACACTACTCTCAAAATTAAATCTGAAAAAGTTGCTATCATAAAGCATGTCATTGAACCTGTTCCACGCAAAACACCATCACATACAAGTTTTAGTGAAATAACCAAGTAAAACCATGCTACCACTTTAAGAAAATCCACACCAACTTTAAGCGCATGTGCATCGCCCTTATTCATAAATATATTTACAAAAAATCCACCGAAAAAGAAATACATTATTATTACTGGTACACAAATTAAAAAGGCAAGCTTTAGACCTGCAAATATGCCTTTTTTAATTCTATCATTTTTACCTGCTCCAATATTTTGAGCAGTAAAATTCGACATACCATTTCCAAGGGCTGAAAATGTTGTAATAACCATGTTATTTAACTTAATTGCAGCCGAATAACCTGCAATTACACTAGAGCCAAAACCATTTATTATACCCTGAATAAATATATTTCCCACAGAAATAAAACTTTGCTGAAGGGTACTTGGAATTGCAATTTTGATAATAGCAAGAAATATTTTTCCTGAAAATAATTTTGTTTTCTCGGCCTTATCTCCACTGTGGGTTGTATTCTTCAAACGCTTAAATAATACAACTAAAGAAGCTACGCAGCTTACTCCCTGACATAAGAAGGTTGCCCATGCAACACCAGCAATACCCATATGTAAATATTTTACAAATATGTAATCTACCAGCACATTTGAAACTGATGAAAATGCAAGAAACACAAATGGGGTCTTAGAATCTCCTAATGCCGAAAATATTCCCGTTGCAATATTGTAAAAAAATAGAAATACTAACCCCAAGGTATATATGTTCAAATATAACAAAGATGGAGTAAATATGTCATCTGGAGTGTTAATAACCTTAAGCATTAACTCCCCATAGGTGAAGCCAATCAACATCAATGCCAAGCATAAAATTCCCGTAAAAATAAATGTTGTAGAAATAGCAGTTTTCATATCGCGTATCTGCTTAGCACCATATAATCTGGAAACTACTACTGAACAACCAATATTGCATCCAAAGGCAAATGCTAAATAAATTAATGTTATCTCATAAGAATTGCCTACCGCAGCAAGGGCCTGCTTTCCTATGCACCTACCTGCAATCAGGCTATCTGCAATATTATACAATTGTTGAAATATTACACTTCCAAGTAGTGGAATACAAAATTTCCACAAAACACTTTCTGGTTTTCCTACTGTTAAATCCTTGTTCATAATTTATAAAATGTCATCTCTTTTCCTGCTTGAATAATACTGTTATATCTTTGAAAATGCACCTAATACCTTAACCTCATTATTGAGCTTTATATAATCAATTGCCTGCTTAATTGCCTCGAGCTTACGTTCATCCTCAGCTTCAATCTCAACATAGAAATTATATGTACCCATAACCTGTTTAGTTGGTCTCGACATTATTGATAAAAGGTTTATTGATTTTTTATAAAAACATTCAAGTATCTCAAATAATATACCAGGTCTGTCAGTGCTAGGCATTATATATGCAGGAATTCTAACACTATTATTTTTCTTAGGGAATTCCATCTCTAAAACTTTTTTGTTATTTTTCTTAAATACAACAAATCTTGTGTGATTATTCGGTGAGTCAGTTACATTTTCAATTGTAACACCTCCCTTGTAATCAGCTACAACATGGCATGGAACAATAGCACCAGAATTAGGTAAATCACTCACTTTATAATACGATTCCATATTACTTTCCGTTGATACAATGTTTACCTTGTCCAAGGAATTAATGAACTTTCTACACTGCCCATTTGCCTTGAACTGAACAAACAATCGTTCCAAATCATTTATATCATTAACATTGGTGATAAGTGAAAATCTTACCGGAATCAGATTCTCATCAATTATAGTAACATCTTTTTCAAGTAGTAAATCCAAGGTTCGTTGAACATATCCGTCAAGAGTATTTTCGATTGGAACTATTCCAAGGTCACACATTTCCCCCTGACATACATTTTCAAATACTTCATCTATTGTCTGATAATATACTGGTTTTAGTTGGTCATTTCCGTCATAGTCTGTAGTTATATAATCAGAACATGCTTTATCACAAAATGTACCCGCAGGACCAAGTACTGCTATCTTCATATCTTTATCCTTCCAAATCAAACTCTATATCCACTCGTAATTGCCACCTGTTATTGCAAGGCTCAACAAGGAATCATATTTCTCTACATCTTCCCCTTCCAAAACCTTAACAAGTGTTGCAGTATTTGTATTATCTTCTAATGTTTCATCTGGACCTATCTCATAGCAAACATCCTCACTACAGTATGGACAGTCTGTTGTTTCGTTCACATCCAATGACAAAAACTTATTCTCGCATAGCTTACACATATATAAGCCACATTTGTCCGTATTATCTGGTACAAAATACATATATTTACCTCTCATCTTAATTTACTAATTCAAGTCACCACAAAATAACTTATACTTATCAACTTACGCACCCTATTAGTATCCAAACAAATGCTACAGAAAACAGAGTGCCTCGCGCTCCTTGACAACATCATATTATACATATATTTCCTTTAAAAATTCAAGATTTTTATTATTGTATTTTGCCCTCAAGATATAGATAATTCATAAATGCCTCTAGACCATCCATTATATCTCTATAAGTTATGTCAAATTTGCCAGTATACCAAGGATCAGCAACATCTCTTGGTGCACTTGTATAATCCAACAGTCTTACTATCTTATTCTCGCTGTCATTTCCACATATCCTAATTGTGTTTCTTATATTCATGCTATCCATACATATCAAATAATCATAATTCTTATAATCCGATTTCTTAACCTGTACAGCTCGTTTTGCCGAACAATCTATTCCTAGGCTATTCAAAATCTTTCTAGTTCCAGCATGGACCGGGTTCCCCACATCTCCCCATATCTCTTCTGTACTAGTCGCCGCCGACGCAATAACAAATTGATCGGCAATACCTTTTTCTTTGACCATCTCTTTAAATAAATATTCTGCCATTGGGGAACGGCAGATGTTGCCGTGGCATACAAAAAGAATTTTTATACCATTTTTCATATCTTCTCAAATCCTTTCAAAGCCTTATAAATACTGGTTTTTCTGTTGCAATGTTTATATGCCAAAAAATCCTCAATTTCTCATATTTTCCCGAAAATTCTCATGTTTTTTCGGGCAACTGGTATATTTTTGGTATATTTCCAACCCGCATAAATACTGACTTTTTTATTGTTTTTCTTTCGGCAACTGGTATATTTTTGCCGTTTTGGTCAAGTATATCTACTTGACAGTGCGTAATTCACACACAGAATCCTCTTCCTTTGCCGTCATAGCACCCATACGCACAAGCTCTGCAATTGCATCATTAAGACCTAAGTGAGTATATACATTTAAGGTAACAGAAATATCACTGTGCCCCATAAGATACTGTAAGGTCTTTGGATTCATACCGGCCTTTGCCTGATTAGAGCAGTAGGTATGTCTACAGATGTGCGGTGTGATTGGTGGCAATTGAATCGGGTGTTCACGATTATACTTTTCTACAGCATGCTGCATATACTTTTCCCAATGAAGTGCTACCATAGGACGGCCATTTTTATCCAGATAAAGAAATCCTCCGTATCCATCTATGAGTGGTTCCTTCTTAGGCTTCTTACGGTTCTTCACCATACGCTCACATACTTCACGAATTTCATCGGTCATGGGAAGCTTTCTGGTTCCGCAGGTAGTCTTGGTAGACTCAATCACATACTTCATCTGTCTGGTTCTCTGAAGCTGATGATCAATATTGATAACACCATTTTCAAAGTCCATGTCTCTGACAGTCAAACCGCAAAATTCGCTGATACGCATTCCTGTCTTAAACAAAAGAAAGAATGCATCATAATACTTTGCATAATGAGAATCTTCCTTGACAAAGCTTAGGAACTTCTCCTCATCCTTCGGCTGTACCGCATCTCTTTGCTTACTGTCATTGACAATGATAGTCCCCAGCTCAAACTGAAATGGATTCTTCAAAATCAGGTCATCATCTACTGCCATCTGAAATGCCGGTCGAAGCACACCTCTGATAGAATGAATGGAACTATATCCTCTCCCATCTCTCTGAAGCTTGATAAGAAATATCTTTGCATCTGAAAGCTTCACATCGGTTACTGCCTTGGCGGAAAATTCTTCCTTCTTAAGTGCATTCACAACAAAGTTATAATTTGCCATAGTGTTGTGCTTTACTCCGGTCTTTAGTGATAAATATCGTTCCACTAATTGAAGAACGGTAAAATCACTTCCCTTAATTCCCTGCAAAGCTAATGACATTATCTTCTGCTCCTTCTCACGAAGGGACGCCGTCATTTTACATCCATAAGGAACTGCATCTGTCTCTGTCAGTCTCCAGCTGTATAAAGTTTTTCGTTTCCCCAGGGCATCCGTATATCGGTAATTGTAACGCCCATTCTCTTCCTGAAATTCTCCGGGAAAGAGTATTCTGCCTTTATTATCTCTCCTCTTTGTACTCATATCATTTCCTCCGAGGGGATATGACATACTAACTATACCATAGCCCCGCAGAGTGTTCATCTCCTTTCTA
>JAQYAV010000142.1 GCA_029338675.1 Lachnospiraceae bacterium | reverse complement strand
GGTTATGTATTTTCTAATTCGTATCTAAAAAAAGGCATTTACCATTTTGAAGATGCATATGATTTGTCGATTATTTCTAATCGCATAATAAGATATACAATACCTTTTTTAATCGCATACACGATAGAGCTGATATTTTTTATTTAGGAAATGCAATAGGCGTAGCTGTATTTATTTTGTTTTATATTAAAAAGAAAACGTTGTTGCATCTACATAGGAAATATCTTAAAATGGATAAGTCGATTATTAAAGAAATAATGTGGGTATGTATTCCACATACATTAGAGCATTTTTTACTGCATCAGCTATGATTGTAAATAACAATCTTGCAGCAGGACATGGTGAGCTTCATGTGGCAGCTATGGGAGTGGCAAATAAAATAAAGAGCTTTGGTAATTATATTTATCAGGGTATGTTAGCAGGCTGTCAGCCTTTAATGGATTGATTCATGCACAACCAGTTGAAGAAATGGTTTGCATGGTGATTTCACTTTTGTTAATATTTGGTTATTTAAAAAATATTCAAATAGCGAGAATATAGTAGAATAGTTAAAATTTAAGATATTATAGATTTTTATATTTTTGGAGATTTAAATATGGGTAGTAAAAAGAATAAAATTGATTTGAAACAAAGCGTAATGCCAGATTATATATTTACATTGTTTTGTGTTTCTTTTTTCGGGATATTTCCGATAATAATGCACAACAAATATTTTGATATTACAAACACTCGATATTCGTTTTTTACCATATCGTCACTTGTATTTGTATGCTTGTGTTTTCTTGCATATATTTTTCAGGATGTTATTTCGGAATACAATCAGATGCCTTCGCTTTTTTATAAGGAGAAATTCAATTATAAGAATCCATGCTTTTGGATGATACTATTTGCATTTTCCAATGTATATTCTATGCTTCTCTCACCTAATATTTTGGATGCTTTCACTGGCAGAAATGGTAGATTTATGGGGGCTTGGACATACATAGTTATAGCAATGACATTTTTGTTGATTACTAATAGAGTAAAATATCAGATGTTTCCAATTATTGTTTTTACAGTCAGTTGTCTGTTTTCTTACATTGTTGCCATATGTCAGCATATGGGAAATGATTTTATGAACTACAAAGAAAATATTGCAAAAAAACAATATTATATATTTGTTTCTACTTTTGGAAATATTAATATATTTGCATCCTTTATGGTTATTTCATTGGCTTTATTTATGGCATTATATATTTTTAGTAAGAAGCTTGTAGTAAGAATTATTTCAGCAATAATGATTTCGCTTGGTGCAATATGCCTTATGATTGCTAACAGTGATAGCGCATTTATTGGTGTTACAGTAGTTTCGTTATTGTTAATGTATGTATCCTTTAATGAAAATTGCTTTTATAGATTCGTTGAAACAATAATATATATTTTCACAGGCATATTTATTTTGGTGCTACTTAACAAAAAAGTCATAAAGAAATATGATAAACGAGGTGGTGTTGCACAGGCTCTTGATAGAATCTGGCTTGTTGTTTTAATACTTGTTGTATTATTAGTTTTTTATTTGATTGTAAGATTAATTAAGAAAAAGCTTGCTAAGGATATAAGTAAAGAAAACAAAAAGAAAATTATGATTTCCTTTACAGTATTTTTAGTGATTTGTGGAATTGCAGGAATTGTAGTATGTATTATTACTGATCGTGCAATAACTAAGTTTAATTATAGATGGGGTACATTTAGAGGATATATTTGGTCAAAATGTATTGATTTGTTCTGCAATGGAACTATACTACAGAAATTATCAGGTTATGGAAATGAAACTTTAGAGATGCTTACTAAGTCAAATTATTACGATGAGATGATAGCAGTAACAAAAAAAGTGTACGACAATGCTCATAATGAATTGCTTCAGTATTTGGTTACATTAGGTTTGTTTGGCTTGATTTCTTATATTGGATTATTTGTAAGTGCGGTGTCTTATATTTTTAAGAATATGAAGGACAGTATTATTGCTCATATTTCTTTGGCAGTTGTTGTAGGATACTTTGCACAAAGTCTTATTAATCTTAATCAGCCAATAACTACACCTTACTTTTTTGTATTTATGGCTATTGGAATAGGTGCAATAAGATATGATAAATGGCTGGCTTTACATGAAGAATAGTGCATAATAATTTATAGGAGTATTACTTGGTAAAATGGATGTATGAAATACATTTAAAATGTATGTGTGAAATACATTTAAAATTTACTAGACAACAATGATTATTTGATATATAATGTGCGTATTATATTGATAAAAGCAGTGAAAGAAACAAGTAGCCTGTGTAGTTCGATTACAGAAAGTTTGCTGGTTGATGAGAAGCGCAATTTGAGACAGAGGTGAATACATTCTGGAGTTTCACTTTGAAGTTAGTAGGAGTTGACGGGAGCACCCGTTATAGTGCAAGGGTATCAATGGGTACCTGATGAGGTAGCTACTGTGAGGTTGCTATGAATTAAGGTGGTAACACGAAGATAATGCTTCGTCCTTTTGTTAGGACGGAGCTTTTTTAATATACTAAGAAATAGCTTAAACAATTAGGTATAAGAATGCTTTATAGGAGGAAATAATTATGCAGATTTACGAAGAATTAGTTGCAAGAGGACTTATTGCACAGACAACAAATGAAGAAGAAATTAAGAAGTTAGTTAATGAAGGTAAAGCAGTATTTTATATTGGCTTTGACCCTACAGCAGATAGTTTACACGTTGGTCACTTTATGGCACTTTGTCTTATGAAGAGACTTCAGATGGCAGGAAATAAACCGATAGCACTTATTGGTGGTGGTACTGCTATGATTGGTGACCCTTCTGGTAGAAGTGATATGAGACAGATGATGACAGTTGATACAATTAATCACAATGTTGAGTGCTTTAAGAAACAGATGAGTAGATTTATTGATTTCTCAGATGATAAGGCACTTTTAGTAAACAATGCAGATTGGTTAATGGATCTTAATTATGTAGAGGTGCTTCGTGAGGTTGGAGCTCATTTCTCTGTTAACAGAATGCTCTCACATGAGTGCTATAAGCAGAGAATGGAGAGAGGATTAACTTTCCTTGAGTTTAACTACATGATTATGCAGTCATACGATTTCTTTAAGCTATTCCAGGATTATGGATGTAACATGCAGTTTGGTGGAGATGATCAGTGGGCTAATATGCTTGGTGGTACAGAGCTTATTAGACGTAAGCTTGGTAAGGATTCACATGCTATGACAATCACTTTATTACTTAATTCAGAAGGTAAGAAGATGGGTAAGACTCAAAGTGGTGCAGTGTGGCTTGATCCAGAGAAAACTTCTCCTTTTGAATTCTTCCAGTACTGGAGAAATGTAGATGATAAGGATGTAATTAAGTGCTTAAAGATGCTTACATTCTTACCATTAGAGCAGATTGCAGAGATGGAGAAGTACGAGGGCAGTGAGTTAAATAAGGCAAAAGAAATTTTAGCACATGAGTTAACAGAATTAGTTCATGGTAAGGAAGAGGCTGATAAGGCATTAGATGCTGCAAGAGCTCTTTTCTCAGCTGGTAATGCTGCTAATATGCCAACTGCTGATATAACAGCAGAAGATTTAAATGATGGAAGTATTGATGTTATCTCGCTTTTAGTTAAGTCAGGTCTTGTTTCATCAAGAAGCGAAGGTAGAAGAGCAATTGAACAGGGTGGAGTTGCTGTTAATTCAGATAAGGTAACAGATATTGGAGCTTCGTTTACATCAGATGATTTAAAGGAAGAATTTGTAATAAGAAGAGGTAAGAAGAACTTTAGAAAGATTAATTTTGTTGGTTAATTATTTATAATAAAATTATCCCGAGATATAGCTTTATATGCTAAATATCTCGGGATTTTTGTTTTGATAGGTTATATACTAAAGTTCTTTAATTTTATCCAATAAATATTTTTGAATCTTCATTCCACCACGACCAACACCAAGCTTAATATTTGGTTTTATTATTCCATGAAAGTCAGAACCACCAGATATAAGTAAATCATGCTTGATAGCCATTGATCTTAATTTGTCGCTTTCATATATATTGTTAGAAGAATGAAAGGCTTCGATACCATTTAAGCCTAATGACTTTAGGTAAACAATAAGCTCTTCAATTTGTGCGTAGCCCATTTTATATAATAAAGGATGAGCAAGAAAGCTGGCTTTGAAATATTTGTTTAAGATATCCATTGCCATTTCACAAGTGATCTTTGGTTTAGGAAGATAATATTTACAGCCCACGCCAATATATTTTTTGAAGGCAACCTCTTTATCTTTACAGATACCTTCTTCGACTAATACCCTTGCAAAATGCGCTCTTGTGATGACACTGTTTGGATTGCCATGTAATAGCTTTTCCATAGTGACATTTAAGCCATCCCTTTGCATTAATTCAACCATCTGTATATTTCTGTTTTTTCTTTGCTCTGAAAGATGCTGCAAAGCCTCGTGAAGCTTTGGATTTGAATAATCACCATAAAATCCCAAGATATGAATCTCCCGGTTATTATAATAGCAGGATAGCTCAACTCCAGGAACTATTTCAAGTGGCTTATCCTTGGTATATTCAAGTATTTCTGGAATCCCATCAACTGTGTCATGGTCTGTTAATGCAATTGCTTTAAGACCTGCTTTAATGGCTTCTTCTGCAACCTCAGATGGCGTCAATGAACCGTCAGAAGCATTAGAGTGAACATGTAAATCAATTAGTTCTAAATTATTATTCATGTCATGTCTCCTTTATTAGTGATTACAAGCTACTTAATAAATAAATGATAAGCTTTGGTTAATATGTGCTAGATAAGTTTAAAGCTGTTTTTTGTGTTCAAGAAATTTCATTTGACTTATAACTTTTATCTTGTTTTTTCATAAATATAATAATGCATATTAAATAAAAATACAAATGAATAGTTTTGTTAATACAAATATTGATGATACTACAAATATTGATGATACTGCTAGCGTAAAATTTTATTCGGAAAAATAAGGTTGACAAAGTTGGTTTATAATGATAAACTACATTTAGTTTATAGCTATAAACCAAAATGGAGGTTCGAACAATGGATGAATTATTACTTTGCGAAAGTGAATATCGTATGATGACTGTAATCTGGGAGAATGCCCCAGTAGAATCTGGTAAGCTTGTGAAGCTATGTGAGGCTCAATTAGATTGGAAGAAGTCCACAACCTATACAATTCTTAGAAAGCTTTGTAACAAAGGACTTGTTAAAAATGAGGACAGCGTAGTAAGCGTAGTTGTCAAAAGAGAGCAGGTTCAACGTTATGAAAGTGAGCGTATCGTGCAAAAGAGTTTTGGTGGTTCTCTACCAGCATTTATCACATCTTTTCTTGGAAATGGCAATCTTTCAAAAAATGAAGCAGACGAGTTGATTCAATTAATTGAGCAATATCGTGATGACAAGTAGGACGGAGAGGTGTTTTCATGGAACAGGTCTTATTGAAAATAATTCATATGAGTTTACAGGCAAGTATTGTCATTGCAGCCATTATATTGGCGAGAAGCTGTATGCGTAAGGTTCCGAAAAAATATACATATATGTTATGGTTTGCAGTAGGATTTCGCTTACTGTGCCCATTTGATTTGAAATCCCGATTTAGTATGTTTAATTTGCGACCGATGAAGCATGTTGCAGAAACAACCAGTGAACAACGACTGAAGGTGTATAAGTCAGCAATTGATGCGCATGTAGTAAAACAAAATGTACCAAATGTAGCAGCCAATTCTTTGCCGTCGGTAACGAAGCAGATGACGGGTGTTCATTATATGCACATTTTGTTAATTATCTGGTTGCTTGGTATTTTGACAGTGCTAGGATTTACGTGTTATAGGTACATTCGACTAAAGAAAAATTTGAAGCAGGCTATATGGTTGTATGACAATATTTATGAAAGTGCTTGGATTCACTCACCGATTGTGGTTGGTATTTTTAATCCACGAATTTATTTGCCACCGAATGTTTCGCAACAGGAGAGGGAGTATTTAGTAATGCATGAACAGGTGCATATTCGATATGGTGATTATATTGGTAAGCTTATGGGGCTTTTTGCCGCAGCAATTCATTGGTTTAATCCAATTGTATGGTTGGCATTTTTGCTTTATGGAAATGATATCGAAATGCGATGCGATGAGGTGGTAATCGACAAATTAGGATATTGTATTAAGAAAGATTACAGCATGTCATTAGTTTCCTTTGCGAGTGAAAAAGAGCCGATGACATATGTGGTTGTACCATTGAACTTTAGCAAAAGTAGATTTGGTAGATTGGAGGTAAAAATGAGAATAAAAAATATTTTAGGATACAAAAAAGCATCGAAGATAGCAGGATTAGCAGCTGTCGTTATGGTTGCTGGATTGACTGTATTTTGCACATCGAATGCAAAGGAGACAGAGTCCGCTGCGAAGCAGGAGGTAACGACTGAAGAAGCGTCTACACAGGTAGCGAATCCGGAAGAGGAATTAGAGAGGCTAGGAGCTGAGGATGATTGTCTGCATGCGAATGTGGGTGAAGATTCCATCAAGTTTGTTACAGCATATATCAGTGATGATAATCAAGATTATCGTGTGATTCTAAAAAATGTAGAAAACGATATGGCTAACTGGTCAGAGGAGGAAAAAGAATCCTATCGCAAAGACATTGCAGAAATACAGGAACGAGAGGGTGCGCCTCTTTATATTTGTAGCTCGTGTGCCAAGAAGGGATTCGTGAAATCTGAAATGACACAGGAAGAATTGGAAGAGTCGCTTAAGGATAGAGAACCAATCATTGAAGAATATGCAAAGAAGCTAGAAGCAGAAGGATTGTTCATTGATAATGGAAATTTACACGCGTATTATCAAAATAACCAATATAGCTTTAATGGTATTATGGCAGCAGATACAAATGATGGAAACAATACATTCATTAAATTTGTTGTCTATGTGAATAAGGAAGGCTGGGACATTGTTCAAAATACATTTTATTTGGGAGATTTAGAGAAAACCGATTATGGTTATAAATCAACATTTGTAAATGAAATTGGTCAACGTATAGAGTATGAGTATCACGAGGCAGACAATGTTTTAATTTCAACAACTTATTTTAGTGGAAAAGAAAAAGGATGATTTTTCGTCAATTTGGATGGAGAGAAGCAATCAGAATGCTTCTCTCTTTTTCTAATGATACTACAAATATTGATGATATTAATACAATATAATATAATGTTTATAGTATTTTGTGGATTACATGTAATAATATATTTTAGAAAGGACTATTATATAAATCATGGCTAAATCGGAGAAACAAAAGCTAAAGCTGTTATATTTAATGGATAAATTTATAAAGGATACAGATGAGCAAACAGGAATTACTGTTAATGATATAATTGATTATCTTGATTCAAATGGAATTAAGGCTGAAAGAAAGACTATTTATGATGATATAGAAGCCCTTACTTTGTATGGTCTTGATATTGTTAAGGAAAAAGCTAATAGAAACACATATTACAAGCTTGTATCAAGGAATTTTGAGATTGCAGAGCTTAAGCTATTAGTTGATGCTGTTCAATCATCAAAGTTTATTACTACCAAAAAAACTAATGAACTAATTAAGAAAATAGAAGGTCTTGCTAGTCATAATGATGCAATGAAGCTGCAAAGACAGGTTTATGTTGTTAATAGAGTAAAGAATATAAATGAGAAAGTATATTTGGCAATTGATAATATTCATAGAGCAATAAATGAAGATAAACAGATAACATTTATATATTCTTCATGGAATGTAAAAAAAGAACTGGTACCTAGAAGAAATGGTGAGTTATATAATGTAAGCCCTTGGACACTTATTTGGGATGATGAGAGATATTATTTGGTTGCTTACGATGAGAAGGATAAGAAGATAAAACATTATAGAGTTGATAAGATGTCAAAGGTTGAATTTCTTGAAGAAAAGAGAAATGGTAAAGTGCTATTTGAGAATTTTGATGTGGCAAAATATTCAAGCAAAACCTTTGGAATGTATGGTGGAAGAGAGGAAAACGTTAAGTTACAATTTGAGAATAATATGATAGGTGTAGTTTTAGATAGATTTGGCAGTGATGTTATGATTCATCCAGTAAGTGATGGAGAGCATTTTAATGTGAATCTTTCTGTAGAAGTAAGTAATCAGTTTTTTGGATGGATTCTAGGTCTAGGGAATGCTGTAAGAATTATTGAGCCTAAGGCTGTTGTGGATGAAATGAAGAACTACTTAGTAGAAATTCAGCAAATGTATCTGTAGATTAAATTATGAATTTGATCTAGTCGTAATGAAAGTATATATTTGATGCAGATGGCATGAAAAAAAATAAGAAGGAGAACTTAAAAGAGTCCTCCTTCTTATTTTAGTGTGCCAGTCCATTTTGAAGAAGCTTAAGAAGTTCTTCAGTTGAGAATGAGTATTTAGTGTGGCAAAAATCACATACTACTTCGATTGGTTCATTATCTTCAATCATAGAAGCTATTTCCTTTTTGCCAAGGCTTATTACAGCCTGCTCAACTCGTTCCTTACTACAATCGCACATGTATCCACATGGCAACGAATCAGTAATAACTGTATCGTATCCTTCAAAGAGTTTTGCAATGATATTTTCAAGTGTTTCGCCTTTTTCAAGAAGAGAAGTGAAAGAAAATGACTTTAACCTTTCCTCTAAATCTGAAATAACCTGTTCATCAGCAAAAGGCATAAGTTGAATAATAAATCCACCTGCCTTGCTAACAGTAGTATCATTGTTTTGCAATACTCCTAGTGCAACAGAAGAAGGTATCTGTTCGCTAGTTACAAAATAATATGTTAAGTCTTCAGCTATCTCGCCACTTACTAAGTGAGTCTGTCCTACATAAGGCTCCTTTAAGCCGATATCTTTAATTACGCTCATTACACCTAAATCAGTTGCTTTGGCAACATCTTTAGCAGGGAGCATAACCTGGGCTTCACTAACATAGCCCTTTACATTTCCTTTGGAATCTGCTGAAACGAGCATTCCCTTTAACGGTCCTTGACACTGGATTCTAATTGTGAGCGTGTCTGTATCATTTTTACACATTGCGCCCATAAGAACACCACCAGTAAGTAAACGTCCAAGGGCGTTTGTTACAACAGGGCTTGTATTATGTGTAATACGCGCCTTTTCTACTGTATCTGTTGAATCGCATGCAAAAAAACGTACCTGATTATTTGCTGCCATTCCTCTAATAATATAATCTGACATAATGTCCTCCTAACTATTTGCCACATTCACGAGCTATAACGTAAATTCTTTGACTGTTATTTGTTGCAGGATTTTTAGTAAATGCATCATATGCACATTCAAAGGTAAGTCCTGAAGAAGAAATTAATTCTTTGATTTCGTCAAGGGTATAGCCACGCTGTAAATGTAACTCCTGGTATTTTCTGTATATATCATCCTGCTTTTGGATAAACAGATTAAGTGTTAATTCGTTGATATCAGTCTCAACATCGTAATAATTATCCCATATGAAGCTTATATCATCTCTATCTTCAGCAATAGTTGAATTAGCAACAATATCCTTGTAGTAATGTCTTGTATTAAAATCAAAGATAAATACACCCTTTGGATCTAAGTAGTTATTGACTAGCTTAAAGACCTGTAATAAATCTTTAGGTTCAGTGATGTAATTAATACTGTCACATATGCTTACAATTGCAGCAACAGTGCCATATAGCTCAAATTCTCGCATATCCTGAAGAAGATACAAAGAATTGGATTCATTTTCGTATTTTTTTTCGTTGGCTATATCAAGCATTGTATCTGAATTGTCGATTCCAATCATATCATAACCAAGAGAAGCGAGTATCTCAGTTATATTGCCTGTTCCACAGCCAAGTTCAGCAACGATGCCGTCATTAACATTATATTCTAATAATAGTCCATACAGGTAACTTGCCCATTTATCATATGGAATGTTATCCATAAGTTCATCGTAAACCGATGCAAAATCTGAATATGCCTCTGCCATTTTTTTCTCCCTTTACATTATATACAAAGCTTCTTAACCTTTATATTATTGCATGTTTAATATATAAATTCAATAATATTTGTAAAGCTATATACACAATTTTGTAGGGTTACAATTTGTAAAGACATATATACAATTTGAAAAGATATATAAACATTAGTTATATAAGCATTAGTTATATAAGCATTAGTATAGACACATACACAATTTGCAAATATATATATTTGTAAATACATATATATTATAAAGGTTGCGTTTGATATGAAAATAGAATAAGATTAATGTGTCGGAATAACAAAACAATATTTTTAATCTGATTATGTATAATAATGAGAATAATATACTGCAAAAGAATATATTAAGGTGGAAAGATATATGGACAAAATATTAAATACATTAAAATATGGTTCAGCTACAGTAAAAAGAGATTTGATAATAACGATTTTATCAGGATTAACTGCTATTGGAATGCTAATTTCTGCAATTATTACAGGACAAATGCTTTTATTTTTTGTTGCAATAATTTTTGCTTTTATTACTATTTCAATGGTGCAAACCTTTAGAATTCATAGTATGGATGAAGAAGTCAAACAAAACTTTGATGATAACAGTGAAAATCTAAGTGGTAATAAATCTCTTGGCAAAAAAAAGGCTTCTAAAAGCACTACTAATCATGCAGCAGATAATAGTTCTTCAATAGGGAAAAAAGGGAAAAAAGAGAAAATAGATGACAATTCATCAAAGGATTTAGAAGACAATTTCGCTGATGAAATAGATTCTGCTAATGAGAATATAGACAAAGAAGCATATGCTGATAACCAGTCAGTTCACACTGAAAAAGTAACAAAGGTACTAAGTATTGAAACAGCAAAGAATTATAATAAGAAAGTAATTAAAAAAGTAGTACATAAATATAAAGTAAAGCGTGACCATAGAAAGGTAATTGTAGATAACTGCAAATCACTTAAAATTAGTCAGACTCCTGCGTTTGCCTGGATTGCAAACAAAGAATTTAATTTGCTTTTACTTGAAAGCGAACCAAGACATTTGACATTTCCTTTATATAGCCTGAGAAATATTAGATATATGAAGAAGCAACCAGCTAATCCAGAGATTGAATATCCGGCATTTGAGTCGAAAAACATGATTTCGGATATGTTTGGAGAATTGTTGCCAGATTATGTGCATAGTACTGTTGTTGGAGATGTTAGTGCATACAAGAATCTTTATTGCATAGGTTCTGACATTTGTTTTACTAATCGTTCAGCGGGAAGTTTATTTGATTTGCTTGGGGTTGAGTTTGTTGTTGAAGATAAGGTTACAACATCGAATAAGGTTAATGTATATTTTAAGGACGCATATAAGGCAAATATTATGTTAAGGGATAATGTGATTGATGCAAATGGATATGCTGATAAAATATCAACTATATTAGATGGCATGGCGCGTTCTACAATTAGTTATAATGAATTTAAGGATACACTTAATTTAATGATTAGAAATAAACTTATTACTCAAGAATTTGCTACTCATTTTATGGGTGTTAGAGATGATTTGTCAAGCAAGTAAATGTGTCATCAGGCAATTTTGGTTTGCTTGTGTTTTATGCCACATTATGCTAATATTTAAAAAGCATTTTGCAGTGGAGGGGAATGTTTTGAAGAACTTGTATATTGCGGAAAAGCCTAGTGTTGCAAGAGAATTTGCTAAGGCATTAGGTGTTAAGGGTGCCGACAGTGCAGGTGGCCGAGATGGTTTTATTGAAACAGGTGATTCTGTTATTACATGGTGTGTAGGACATCTTGTAACAATGAGTTATCCTGATGCCTATGACCAGGAATTAAAACGATGGACAATGGCAACGATTCCATTTGTGCCATCCGAATATAAATATGAGATTATTGATGCAGCAAGTAGACAGTTTAACGTTGTTAAGCAGTTACTTAATAGAGATGACATCGGATGTATATATGTATGTACTGACTCTGGACGTGAGGGAGAGTATATATATAGATTGGTTGATCAGATGGCTAATGTGCCTAAGTCAAAGCATAAAAAGAGGGTGTGGATTGACTCTCAGACAGAGGAAGAGATTCTAAGAGGTATACGTGAGGCTAAGGATTTATCAGAATATGATTCACTTAGTGATTCTGCTTATTTAAGAGCTCAAGAGGACTATCTCATGGGAATTAATTTCTCAAGAGTACTTACGTTAAAATATAGTCAGACTGTAAAAAATTATCTTAAGCTAGACAAGTGTGTAATTGCAGTGGGTAGAGTAATGACTTGTGTACTTGGTATGATTGTTAAACGTGAGCGAGAAATACGCGAATTTGTACCAACTCCATTTTATCGTGTTGTGGCTTCGTGTAATGGCTTTGACGCAGAATGGAAGGCTGTTGAAGGCTCAAAGTATTTTGAATCCCATTTGTTATATAAGGAGAATGGCTTCAAGGAGAGAAAGACAGCTGAGGAGCTTATTAACGACATTAACAGGGAGACACCAGTTAAACTTATTGTTGATAAGGTTGAGAAGAAAAGTGAGAAAAAGGCTCCGCCTATGTTGTACAATCTTGCAGAATTACAGAATGATTGTTCAAGATTATTCAAGATAAGTCCAACTGATACACTTAATATTGTACAGGAATTATATGAGAAAAAATTAGTTACATACCCAAGAACAGATGCCAGAGTATTATCTACAGCTGTTTCTAAGGAGATATATAAGAATATAAGTGGATTAAAGAATTATGAACCGGTTGCTGCTTTTGCAGATAACATTATTACCCAGGGTGGATATAAGAATTTGGCAAAGTCTAAATATGTTAATGATAAACAGATAACAGACCATTATGCGATTATTCCAACAGGACAGGGATTAGGCGCATTAAAGTCAGTTTCAGATGTAGCCAAGAAAGTATATGATATAGTTGCAAAAAGATTTCTAAGTATATTTTATCCAGCAGCAGTATATGAGAAGGTTGCACTTACATTATCAAAGGAAGTTACTGATGCAAGTGGTAATGTAAACAAAGAATCCTTCTTTGCTAATTTCAAGAGATTGAAAACGCCTGGATATTTACAGATAGTTGGAATACCTAATGAGAAAAAGAAGGATGACGAAGAGAAGCTTACTGCCGAAAAGTTAAGTGAACTTGAGAATTTGAAAAAAGGTCAGGAACTTGAGGTTAGCGAGCTTAATGCTAAAGAAGGAGAAACCTCTCCTCCTAAAAGATATTCTTCAGGAACACTTATCCTTGCAATGGAGAATGCTGGACAGCTTATTGAAGACGAGGAACTTCGAAGCCAGATAAAGGGAAGTGGAATAGGAACAAGTGCTACGAGAGATAGTATTATTACTAAGCTAGTTACTAATAAGTACATTTCTCTTAATAAGAAAACACAGATAGTAACGCCTACATTTTTAGGAGAGATAATATATGATGTAGTATATTATTCCATTAACAATCTATTGAGAGCTGAGATGACGGCCAGTTGGGAAAAAGGTCTTACGGGTGTTGCCCAGGGTGAGATTAGTAAGGAAGAATATACTGATAAGATGAATAATTTTGTGATAAATAATACTAATCTTGTTAAAGAATTAAATAATCAATACGAGATTACAGCTGTATTTGATTTATCAAAACAGTATTATGAGAAAGGAGCAGGCAGGAAGGCCTAAAGAGGTATGAGTAAGGGATTAAAGATTTCTAGTTTATATAGCTTAGAGCATACAATTGCTAAAGATATTTTTGAAGGGAAGGATTATCCTTGGGAGGTTTTGCCACTTATTGGTCAGTACATTATTGAATTGGGTAAGACTCTTGATAAGGAAGAATATAATCAGGTTGCAGACAATGTATGGATACACAAAACTGCCAAGGTTTTTGAATCAGCATATATTAATGGACCAACTATTATTGGAAAGGATACTGAAGTAAGACAGTGTGCATTTATACGCGGCAATGCAATTGTAGGAGATAATTGTGTAGTTGGCAATTCAACTGAGCTTAAGAATGTGATTTTATTTGATAATGTTCAGGTTCCACACTATAACTATGTAGGAGATTCTATTCTTGGATATAAATCTCACATGGGAGCAGGTTCGATTACTTCTAATGTAAAGAGTGATAAAACACTTGTTGTAGTAAAAGGAATTGATGAAGGTGAGCAAGTTAATATTGAAACAGGCTTAAAGAAATTTGGCGCAATGCTAGGCGATAATGTTGAAGTTGGATGTAATAGTGTTCTTAATCCAGGTACTGTTATTGGTCGGGAATCGAATATATATCCTTTGTCTCCAGTAAGAGGATTTGTTCCTTCTAAATCAATATACAAGACAGGTGGTATCATTGTTTCAAAAGAGTAGGCTTTGCCTACTCTTTTGATGTTGATAGAGCATTTTTTATTGAATCAAGCAGAATAATAGAAGTATATTCATTATCCTTTGAATAGGATATGTTCTCTAAAGGAATGTTATTATTCAACTGGTTATTTATATTTTCTAATGATGGCTCTAATAGTGGATACATGCTTTTAGTATTATCATCTAGATTGGTTATTTCTACAGATGTGATTTGGCTTTCGTCCAAGGTAATAAGAAGATTAAGGGGAATTCCAGCAAAATAAAATGTTGATTCTACTTTGTCTGAATTTGTTATGTACAAGGTTTCTATGCTGTTTGTATTAGTTGCACATGAAGAACTATTTGAGGGAGTTTTATTGGACACATTAGATGATAAAATGTGAAAAAGAAAATATATTATTAGAATTCCAACAATAAGGAATACCATTGTATATATTAATTCTTTTGATTTAATTACTAATATTTTTGTTTGCTTAGACATACAGTTTGCGCTCCTTAATTTGTTTAATATAATATATTCATAATTGAGGGCTTTTATTACGAAAAAATATAGGAGGAGAATATGGCATTACAACTTATTTTAGGTGGATCGGGATCAGGAAAGTCATATTATGCATATGACTTGATAATTAAACAGGCAATTGAGAATCCAAAGACAAACTATATTTTATTAGTTCCAGAGCAATATTCTATGGCTCTTCAAAGAAAAATGGTAATGATGCATCCTAGTGGCGGAACAATGAACATAGACGTAATAGGATTTAATCGTTTGGCTTATCGAGTATTTGATGAGCTTAATGTTAAAACGGATAGCGTTTTACAAGACTTTGGCAAAAGTATGCTTATTCGACAGATTGCAGGTCAGATGAAAAATGAACTAAAAGTATTTGGGGGATGTATTAATAAGATAGGCTTTATTGATGAAATTAAATCTTTGATGTCTGAATTGTTTCAATATAATATCAACAAAGAACAGATTAGAAATGTTATCAATAACCTGGATTTATCCTCTGATGAGCTATTGTATAACAAGTTATGTGACATAGAGAAAATATATAATGAATTTGAAGCTAAAATTGATGAAAAATATATTGTTGCCGAGCAATTAACGCAGTTACTTGCTGAATACATAGATAAGTCAGAGTTAATTAAGAATAGTGTTATTGTAATGGATGGTTTTACAGGCTTTACGCCTATTCAAAATGTCTTAATTGAGAAGCTTTTGGTTAATGCAAAGCAGGTGTATTCAATATTTACAATAGATGAGAAGAATTATTACAAGAAAAATCTTGCAGAATATGAACTGTTTTATTTAACGAAACAAAGTATAAACAAGATGAAATATTTGGCAAACAAAACTAATACTAAGATATGTGACGATATTTTAATTGGTTTTGGTAATAACGCATACGGAAGATGGACTGATCAAAAAGATTTAATACATTTAGAGAAGAACATTTTTAGATATCCTTACGAAAAATATGATGGTAAGGTGGAACATATTAAGCTTTTTGCTTTTGAAAACCCTAGAAAAGAGATAGAGGGTATTGCTTATTATATTAGAGAATTAATTAGAACAAAGGGATATAGATATAAGGATATAGGAGTCATAACTGGTAATCTTGAAGGTGCTAAGGCGTATGTAGAACAGATTTTTCCGCTATATAACATTCCACATTATATTGATAGTACAGAGCCAGTTAGAAATAATCAGTTTGTTGATGCTATTGAGCATGCGCTTAATATAGTCAAAGAAAATTTTTCTTATGATAGTGTATTTTCATTTCTTAAGTCTGGTATTGTAAGTGATTTATCAGATGACGATATTGAGATATTAGAGAATTATGTTTTATCACGTGGTATTAAAGGCGCTAGCTATTGGAACCGGGCTTGGAATGAAGCCGTAGAAGATATAAGGCAGTGTGTAGTTGGAATTCTAATGCCTTTTTATAAGAAATTATATAAAAAGAACATTGAAGTTAAGGTGTTTGTCGAAGCAGTTAGAGAGTTAATGGATACTTTGTCTTATGAAAGTAAGATGGAGGAGTGTATTAAGCTCTATGAAAGTATCCTGGAATTACTTAATAAGATGGTTGAAATCATTGGTTCGGATAATGTGATAATCGACGAATTTATTGAGATTTTCAAGGTCGGACTTAAGGATGTTAATATTGGTAATATTCCATCTACATTAGATATGGTTTTAGTGGGGGATATAACAAGAAGTAGATTTGATGATATTAAAGTACTTATTGTTATGGATGTTAATGATGGTATTATTCCGAAGAAAAGTAGTGGAATACAATTAATAGGCGACAAGGACAAGGAAAAGCTTAATGATATAGGGATGGAATTGGCACCTACAGATAAAGTTAATTCCTTTGTACAGCAGTTTTATTTATATATGAATATGACTAAGCCTTCAAATGAATTGGTTTTATCATATACATATATGGGTAGTAATAATGACAAGATGAGACCATCTTATATTATTTCCAGAATAAAGAATTTATTTACTAACTTAGAAGTTTGTAGTGACTTTAAGGTGGGGCTTGGAACACTAGAATCTAGTATTGATTTATTAATAGATGGACTTAAGGACCTAAGTAATGGTAATACTGACAACATCAATAGGACACTGAGATTATATAAGCTTTATCTAGAGAGTGATAATAAGGCGATTGTTGATATAATCGAGAAAGGAATTAATTATAATAATGTTCCTAAATCCTTATGTAAAGAGGTTACTGATTTAATCAATCTTAGATTATTGTCTCAGTCGGTTTCAAGGTTGGAAGCATTTTCAAAGTGTGCATATAGTTATTTCTTAAGACATACGTTAGGATTAAAGGAAAGATTATCCTTTGATATTGATAACAGAGGTGTTGGTAATATTTTACATAGGACAATGGAAAAATTATTTAGACATGTGCATGATAATTTAGATAATAAGTGGGAGAGCATAAGTGAGAATAAGCTTATTGATATAACAAATGATTTTGTTGAGCAGGCTTTTTCAGATGAACTTTTCAATGATTCTTCAGATGAATTTAGACAAGAGCTTAATGGCAAATATAAGTATATTAAGCAGTCATTGTCTCGAATTGGAATAAGAACGGCAAAGACTTTAAAAAGCCTTATGGAAAGTGACTCTCTTATGCCTGAATATTTTGAGTATACATTTACAAAGGATTATAAGAATGAAGATGTGTTAATGAACCTAAGGGGTATTGTCGATAGAGGAGATGTATTCTATTCAAAGGATTCAAATAGTATCAGGCTTAGAATTATAGATTACAAATCAGGAAATTATGATTTCAAGATAAGCAAATTATATGAAGGCTTGCAATTACAGTTATCAGTATATATGGATATTATGCTAGAGATGGTTAAGGCTATGCCTGGTAATAATGAAGTTAATAGTGTTATGGCAGAAGGTATGTATTATTATCAGATGCAAGATCCTTATATAATTGCAGATTCTGTTGAAAAAGCTTCTGAGGAGAGGAAAAAGACTTTGAAATACAAAGGACTTGTTAATAATGACAACGAGTATTTTGAGAATATATTGAAATTTGCCAAGAAAAAATCATTAGATATTGCAAAAGAAATCTCAGAGGGTGTTATAAGCAAGAATCCTATTGTTGAAGATGGCGGTAGTGCTTGTGACTATTGTAGCTATAAAGAGGTTTGTAGATTTGATGATAAGGAAGGAAAGAATTCTTACAGATTTCCAAAGTATAGTGAACGTGATAAGGATGTAATATATAGTGAGATTGTAAAAGCATTGGAGGAATAAATATGCAGTGGACAAAAGAACAAGAACGAATTATCAATGAAAGAAACAGTAATATTCTTGTATCTGCTGCTGCAGGTTCCGGAAAAACAGCTGTTTTAGTTGAAAGAATATTAGAAAAGATAATAGATGAGAATAATCCAATAGATATAGACAAGTTTTTAGTTGTTACATTTACTAATGCGGCAGCAGCTCAAATGCGAGAGAAAATTGCAAGTAAAATTGAAAAAGCATTGGAAGAAAATCCTTTGAACGAACATTTAATGAAACAGTTAGTTCTTATTAATCGAGCAGATATTGTTACAATTGACAGCTTTTGTCTTAAGCTTGTAAAAGAGCATTTTAGTATGCTTGATATTGATTCTACATTTGGAATTGGTGATACAGGCATGATGGACATGATGAAAAATGATGTTTTAGATGATATGTTTGAAGAAAAGTATGATGAAATTGATAATAATTCCAATGAAAATTACTATTCATTCTTTGAACTAGTAGATATATTTTCACAGGATAAGGATGATTCTAAGTTGAAAGAAGCAATTCTTAAAATTAACAATATGAGTGATTCATATCCAATACCAGAGAATTGGCTGATTGACGCAAAGGAAGCGTTAATGGTTTGTACTATTGAAGAGTTAGAAAAAACAAGATGGGTTCAAAAAATTTTTGATATTACAAAGGCTAAGCTTAGTGATGTTCAAAAGGACATTTGTTTTGCAATGGATTTGTGCGATGAAGTAGGTGGACCGACAAAGAATAAAATTATATCAGAGTCTGATTTAGAAGTTGTAAATAGAATACTTGCTTGTAATAGTTATGATGAATTTCATAGCGCTTTGTCAAGTGTGAAATGGGACAGATTAAAAAGCTGCAAGGGCGATGAATTTGACGAGGAGTTAGTGGAACAATATAAGGCAATTCGTGAGTCTTACAAAAATACAGTTAAAGGGATAGATTTCTTTGCTAAGTCATCAGATAAAGTTTTAGAGGAGATATCCTCCCTTAGAAAATATTTGATTCCTCTTATATGTCTTGTGGAAGAATTCAGAGATAAGTTGTATGAAGTAAAGAAACAAAGAAAAATGTTTGATTTTTCTGATATTGAACATATGGCATATAAGCTTGTATGTACAGGCAATGTTGATGAAAATGGATTTTGTGTTCCAACTATTGTAGGTCAAAAAATATCTGAACGATATGAAGAGATATTTATTGATGAGTATCAGGATAGCAATTATCTTCAGGAGGATATATTATGCTCTGTGTCAAAGCTTTACAAGGGAATATATAATATGTTTATGGTTGGAGATGTAAAGCAGAGCATATACAGATTCAGAATGGCAAGGCCTGATTTATTTTTGATGAAATATAATAAGTATGGTAATAGTGGAAACGAGATTAAAATTGAACTTAAAAACAATTTCCGTTCAAGAAAAGAAGTGCTCTACGCTGCTAATTATTTCTTCTATCAATTAATGGGAAAGGATTTAGGTGGAATAGATTATAATAACAATGTTGCTCTTGTGCCATCTAAAGATTATCCAGATAGACCAGCTGACATTGCTGAAGAATCTAATTTGAATACAGAAATCATATTTTGCGATTATTTGTTGCCAGAAGGAAGTAAGGATGTTCTTGATAAAATATCTGTGGAAGCAGAGATTATTGCTCAAAGAATTAAAGAATTAGTTGATGAAGAGCATGGTTTTACAATTTTTGACGATGATTTACAGATTTACAGAAAAGCAAGATATAGTGACATTGTTATAATATCTCGTAATATGAAGGGCTTTGGTCAGACTGTAAGTAATATATTAAGAGATAATAACATACCAGTTCACGTGGATGATCCTAAAGGATATTTTAATGCAGTTGAGATAAAACTTACCCTTTCGTTACTTAGAGTTATTGATAATAGCAGACAAGATATACCTCTTTCAGCCGTGCTTCTATCACCTATGGCAGCATTGGATGAAAATGAATTAGCTGTTATATGTGATTATGCTAATAAGAATACAAAAGATTTGCGTTATTTGTGGGATAAATGTGATTATTATAGAATTTCTAATGAAAATCCTTTGGCAAACAAGCTTGATAGAATGTTTGATATTATAGGAACGCTTAAGGTGATGAAGAATAATATGTCAATTCAAAGCCTTATTTGGAAAGCATTAGAGTTGACTGGATATTATACATATGTAAAAGCAATGCCGATGGGCAAACGTAGAAAGGCTAACCTAGATATGTTACTTGAAAAAACTGCGGCATTTGAAAATGGATATTACAAAGGCTTGTTTAATTTTATTAGATATATCGATAAGCTTGAATATAATAACGTTGATTTTGGCGAAGCAATTCTTATGGATGGTAATGAGAATATGGTTAGAATTATTAGCATGCATAAGAGTAAAGGACTTGAATATCCAATTGTATTTGTTAGTGGACTTGGCAAGGGCTTTAACAAAGAAGACAGCAAAAAGAATATGATTATTCATAGTGATTTTTATTTATCTGGAATGGATTTTGATTTGCTCAATAGAATGAAGAGTAACACATTTATTAGAAATGCATTTAATACTCTTCTAAAAACTGAAAGTATTGCTGAGGAGATACGAATATTGTATGTTGCTCTAACAAGAGCAAAAGAAAAACTTATATTAACAGGCTGTGATGCTGACTTAGACAAACAGTTTGAAAAGCTTTCTGTAGCATGCAATAATGGAGAAGTACTGTTGCCATATTTGTTTAGAAGCTCACCAAAGAGTTTTTTGCAAATGATTTTAGCGTGTATGGTAAGATATAGTAATGGCAGTAAAATTGTTGATGGAAAAGAAATGCCTGTAATAGAATACAAGCAAACTACATATGAAGATGTTGTTTCTAATATGGTAGATGAAGCAAGTAATGTAAGCGCAAGCAACTTTGGAACTAAAGAACAGGCAGATAGTATTCCTGATGACGATAAGTATAAAGCATATAAAGAAATAGTTGAATATGAATATCCGTATGCATTATTAACAGGCTTGAAGGCTAAAATGTCTATTTCAGAAATTAAGAAAATGAAAGCCTTCGATGGATTGGGCTTTGATGTTGCAGAACCTGAAGAAGCCAAATCTGAAGGCATTACATCAGAACAAGCCAAATCTGAAGGCATTACATCAGAACAAGCTAAGTCAGAAAATGTAAAAATATCAGATGTTTCTGGTGCACAAAGAGGTACTATTGTTCATAAGTTTATGGAGTTGCTTAAATTTAAAGAATTATTAGAACTTGAGAGTTATGAGAATTACTTGGATTATGTGAATGAGTACAAGCAACATCTAGTAGAGCAAAATATATTTAATGATAATGAAATAGAACTGATTAATTCAAAAAAAGTAGTTGCTATGTTACAATCTAATTTGGGACTTAGAATGATAAAGGCAGATGGTTGCAATAATTTGTACAAGGAACAACAGTTTTCAATTGGAGTAAATGTTTCTGATATTTATACTAATGAAGAATTATTAGAAGGCATTGATGATATAGTAATTGTGCAAGGTATAATTGATGCATACTTTGTTGAAGATAATGAGATAGTTGTTATGGATTATAAGACAGATAATGCTGATGAGGAGACTCTTGTTGGAAGGTATAAGGCACAGTTGGATTACTATGCATCTACACTTGAAAGACTTACTGGTAAAAAAGTAAAAGAGAAGATTATTTATTCCTTTAAGCATAATAAGGAAATATTATTATAATATTTGCTGCGTGAATAAATAATGGATTTGTTACGTGAATAAATAATGGATTTGTTGCGTGAATAAATAATTAATTTAGGATGACAAGCGGGAATCCTCGATTCTTCAAGTGCCGAGATGAAAGCGTTAAGTCCAATCGTATGCGAAAATGATATTGGTGAATAAATGTATTAAATTGCCCATTCGCATATATGAACGGACAATTTTTTGACAAAAACGAACATATATTCGATTTCTTGTTGATATGGAGTCGAAAATATGATATACTATATACATGAAAGATGGTCTGATGAATTCAAGAATTTGTGCGTATGATGTGAAGTTTGCCAAATACAGAAAGAAGCTTTTAAACCATGACATAGATCCAAAGAGCGAGGATTGTATGTGGCAAAAGGAGAAGTATTCAATGCGGATGCAGTAGGAGCATACAACATCATGAGAAAAT
>JAQYAV010000141.1 GCA_029338675.1 Lachnospiraceae bacterium | reverse complement strand
CTAGCGAATACAAGAATATTAAAAGTAGCTGTGTAACCGAATAAGGTAGCAGTAGAGGTGTCATGGACGCACCACTGAATCTACGAGGCGAAGCCTCGCACATCAGATGCTCGGTAATTCAATTGCCGATGTAGTTCACTTATGTATATTTCATTTGGACTTATATTTGGCACATTATTTAGTGAAAAAGCAGCTCCAGGTATATGTTCAATATTAATTAGTGTTGTCGGTATGATTGGTGGAATCTGGATGGATATTGAAAGTATAGGTGGAACAATAATGAAGGTAGGTAAAGTACTTCCGTTTTACAGAGGAGTAAAGTGTGGAAGAATGGTTGTAAATGGTTCGCTTGGTGGGGCAGTAACTGAATTATTATATACTATTTTATGGGCAGTAGCTTTTTATGTAATAGCAATCTATGTAATGAATAGAAAGTTAAAAAAGGATATTATGTAGATTTATTTAACCGTAAGAAAATATGGAAAGTCAGATTAATATTTCGCAATCGAGTAAGCCTTTTGGAAGTCATTATGAGCTAAGATATAATAACAAAGGGGAAAGAATATGGGAATAGCAAGGAAAATAAGAGGGGACGAATTTTATTCTCAGATGATTAAATTAGTAGTTCCTATTGTGATACAAAATATTTTGAATGCAGCTATAAGCTCAGCGGATGTTGTTATGCTTAAGTTTGTTGGACAATCGGCTATTTCTGCTGTTTCGTTGGCAACACAATATGCAAATATTTTGTTTAGTGTCTTTTTTGGACTTGGTACAGGTGTTACTATGCTTTGTGCCCAGTATTATGGCAAAGGAGATTTAAAGGCAATTGATATTGTACAGGGGATTGCAATGCGATTTGCGATTATTTCCAGTGTTGCCTTTGCCCTTGCAGCTTTGTTTATTCCAGAACTTATGATGAGGGTGTTTACTTCAGATGAAGAGCTTATCAAGGTAGGTGTGGAGTATATTAGATGGATAAGCATTTCATATCTGTGCATGGGAATTATTGAGGTGTACATGTCTGTATTAAGGAGTATAGGACGTGTTGCTATATGTACGATACTTAACGTTGGTGCTTTTTTTGTTAACATAGGTATTAATTCAATATTTATTTTTGGCTTATTTAATGCTCCAAAGATAGGGGCACAGGGAGTTGCTATTGCAACTTCAGCTACTCGTTTAATGGAGCTTGTTGGATGTATAATTATTTCAATTAATAGTAAGGATGTTAAGCTAGCGGTAAAGAGTATATTTATTAGGAATAAAGTATTGTTTAAGGACTTTGTAAGATTATCCCTTCCTGCACTGTTTAATGATGTGGTTTGGGGACTTGGATTTTCAATGTACTCTGTTATTATTGGTCATCTCGGCTCGGATGCCGTTGCTGCAAACTCATTTGTTGTGGTTGCAAGAAATTTTGGAACAATTCTATGCTTCGGAATTGCAGGTGGTGGAACAATTTTACTCGGAAATATTCTGGGGGAAAATAAGCTAGATTTAGCTAGAATATATGCAAAAAGAATTCTTAAAATGACTATAATAGGTGGAATAGTTGGCGGATTAATGGTGGTTGCAGCAATACCATTTATTGTTGTGTATGCAAAAAACACACTTACAGCAACTGCAATTCATTATCTAAAAATTATGCTTTTGATAAATGGTTACTATATTTCGGGAACAGCGGTTAATACAGTTTTAATTGCGGGAGTATTTAGAGCTGGTGGTGATAGTAAGTTTGGACTTATATGTGACATTATAGATATGTGGGTTTATGCAGTTCCACTTGGACTTATTTCTGCTTTTATTCTTAAATTGCCAGTTTTAGTTGTTTATTTCTTGCTTTGTACAGATGAATTTGTAAAGTGGCCATGGGTATTTAAGAGATATAAAAGTGAAAAGTGGTTAAAGAATATAACAAGAGAAGATATATATTAGTTAAAAGCCAATAGAGAGCAAAGAGATATAATTTGCGCTTTATTGGCTTTTTTGCTATTTTTTTTCGATATCGATACTATATATGTCAGATATTGGTATTTTGCGATTTACCACCTGAAGATATCCAATAGTTTTATCTATCTTAACAAATACTCCTGTAAATTTTACATATTCATCGTTGGAGTAATAAAAAACTGTTATGATATTTCCCTTTTGAAGAGAATTAATGGTTTGATCAAGAATTTCAGCATAATCATCGCTAACTTCTATCTTAGGTACTGTGACTTTTTCTTTTTTTGATAAGGCATCTTCATATCCTTTGAGGGCAGCAAAGGGCATAAATTGTTTAGCTCGTTGCTCACGGCTCATTTTTGTTCTAATTGCCACTTTTATGTCCTCCTATCTGACTATTTCTTTCGATTGTTTTGGCACCTTCTAAAAGGTTCATTCCCTTTAATATAGCATTTTTACCGAATTTGTGTTTTATATCTAACATAGCCTGTTGAAGCTTTTTTTCTTTCTCTAAATCTGCAGGATCAATAAATAAGTCATATTGTTGATACATCTCATCTATAATGTTATTAAAGGATATTCCTATTCTTCTAATTGGCATATAAGGGCTTACTATTCGTTGGTATAACTGGCTTACATATTTTGTGATTTGCTTTGCTGAGCTAGTAGTTATAGGAAGTGTTGTTGTACCATGGGCAGGTTTTTCGTTAAAACGCCCACTATAGCTAATATGAAGGGTAACAGAGTCTGTAATCATATTTTTATCTACTAAATCTAAACACATAAGATCAATCATTTCCTTTACAAGAAGAAGACCATCTGAAAAGTTTGTGTCTGTTCCAAGAACCTGACCGCTAGTAATAGAATTAGTGCTTGGTTTATATGCTTTTATATCACTCATAAGTGTTGTTTCCCGCCCAAATGCATGGTCTATCATAAGCTCTGCATCAATACCAAAATGTCTATAAAGCATATTCTCATCAGCATTAGCAATATCACGCATTGTATAAATTCCAAGGTTTTCTAGCTGCTTGGCAATTCCCTTGCCAATTCGCCAAAAATCTGTTATTGGTTTGTGATCCCATAAAAGCTCTTTGTAAGAATCTTCTGTTAATATTCCTATATGGTCATCAACATGCTTTGCAGTAATATCTAAAGCTATTTTGGCAAGATAAAGATTAGTGCCGATTCCACAGGTGGCAGTTATTCCAGTTGTATTTGTTATGTCGTTAATTATTGTTATACCAAGCTCTTTTGCTGTCATGTTATACATTTTAAGGTAATCAGTTACATCTATAAAAACTTCATCAATACTATAAACATGAATGTCATCTTTGGATATATATTTAAGATATATCTCATAGATTTTAGAAGAATAATCAATATATAGCTGCATTCTTGGTGGGGCCATAATATATTCAATGTTCTTGGGAATTTCAAAAACACGACATCTTCCTGGAACACCTAAAGCCTTCATTGCAGGAGTAACAGCCAAGCATATTGTTTTTTCAGTTCTAGTTGGATCGGCGACTACAAGATTAGTAGTCATAGGATCAAGATTTCTTTCTATGCATTCAACAGACGCGTAGAAGGATTTTAAGTCTATGCACACATATTGTCGGTCTGTCATAGGTGTACTCCTTTCTAAATAATCACGAATGTATGTTCGAAATTATTATAACACAAAAAATATATTTCATGCAATTTTTTTCTGTTTTACTTATGTAATGCCGCTGTTTTACTTATGTAATGTAGCTGCTTTACTTATGTAATGTCGCTGCTTTACATAAGTAATGTCGCTGTTTTACTTACGTAATATGTATTTCTGTTTTAATTACGTAAAGCAGCATAACAAGTGTCTATATCAAGCACAAAAAAAGTTTTGATGCACAAAATTTTGTTGAAGGTCTATATATAACAAATAAACCTTGCGTAATTGCATATACAATTATATAATAGAAATTGTGCTATAATGCCTATATGGTATATAGATGTATCTTATAATAAGATTAAGGAGAGGTAGAGTAGTGATTAACGAAAAGAAAGTTGGTCTTATGACTAAGATTTCTATTTACGAGAAGAAAGAAGAAAATAGAGAATTAGTTATAAGTAAATATTATAAAACAGATTATGTAAGATATAATGTTTTAAAACAATTAGTTGCATCAACTGTTTTTTATTGGGGTGCTGTGGCATGTTACATTTTTATGAAGTTTGAAGATATGCTTGCTAAGATTAATCAGATTGATTATTTTGATTTGATGTACAAGCTTCTTGGAGGATATGTAGTATTTTGTTTTGCATATTTTGTTTTTGCATATTCAGTATATACATACAGATATGGGCATGCTAAGAAGGGTCTTACAAAGTATAACAAACATTTGCGTAGACTTATTGATCTAGAAGGTGGAGGAAAGTCAAAGAGTAAATCTATATCTAATAATGAGATGGATGAGTTTTTTGCTGAATCAGAGAGACTTGCATTTCTTAAGAAAAAATCGGGTAATTATGAGACAGAGAATGAGGATGAACTTGCTTTAGACATGGAAGAACAGAGAATTCCAGTTACTAATAGTAGGAAGGTTAATGTAAGCCGAATGGATATGCTTAATCAGAGAATCAAGGAGTCTGAAGAGCAGAAAAAACAGCAGATTATTGCTAATGCAAACCGTCTTAAGGAAAGACAGCAGCTTCAGGAGTTACTTAAGGAACAGCATGATGCTACGGTGGAAGAGGAACGTCAAAGAATTAGAAATCGTAGAATGGAAATTGAAAGAGAACAAATGGAGAAGCTTAGAATAGAAAGAGAGCAGAGAATGGCTCAAAGAAGAGATGATTATACATTTAAGCTTAAAGAGAATGAAAAAGATATAAACAACATCCAGGGGGGAGAATAACAATGTCACAGGTGTTAGAAGTGCGAGATAAGATTAGAGATTTTTTAAGAAAGTATGATGAGATTACATCTCCTTTGCTTAGATTTTTGTTAGCATACATTTTATTTACTTCAATCAATTCAATGTTTGGATATTCGGAATTTCTTAGCAAGGGAATTGTAATATTTTTATTATCAGTAATATGTGCGCTTGTTACTAATAGTGTTATCGTATTTATTGGTGGAATATGTATTGTGTTACATTGCTTTAGTGTTTCGGTTGAAGTGGGTATTGTTAGCGTATTGTTTTTTGTAGCAATGTATTGCTTATACCTTAGAATGTTTTCGCATTGCAGCTATGTCTTAATGATAGTGCCAGTATTATTTTTGTTAAAGATTCAGTTTGCGGCACCAATAATTGTTGGTATATTTGCAGGAATGGCAGGAATTGTTCCTATGGCATTTGGTGTTGTAATGTTTTATTTCGCTAAATCTGTTGAGGATGTATCTAAGATTCTTAAGACTGCAACTGAAGATGAATTAAAGAAATTTCAGGCATATGAATATATTGTTGATGCAATTGTAAAGAATAAAGAGTTACTTTTAATTATTGTTTCATTTGCAGTAGTAGTTGTAATTACTTACTTAATCTACAAATTACCATTTAATTACTCATGGTATGTTGCTATTGGAGTGGGTGGTCTTTCAACAATTTTAGTATTTATGGTATGCGGAATAATGCTTGAGATTCCTGTAAATATTGGTAGCGTTGTAGTAGGTGCTTTAGTGGGCACGATAATTGCAACTGTTATACAAATGTGTAAGAGTATGGTTGACTATTCTAAAAAGGAAAGTGTACAGTTTGAGGATGATGATTACTATTATTATGTAACTGCAATTCCTAAGTATAATATGTCAACAAAGAAGAAAAGTGTTAAAAAAATGACTGAGGAAGAATAAGATATTTTGATTTTTCTTTTAGCTTTCGCGGGGTGATTATTTGAAGAATTTATTAACCGGCTTAAAATCAAGTTTTGATTGGTTTTACTTTCCAAAGTTCACACTGACAGATATTGTTGAAATAATTATTTTGGCATATTTGTTATATAATGTTATGCTCTGGTTCAAAAAAACGAGAGCCTGGACATTAGTGAAGGGAATAGTAATTCTAATTATATTTGTTGGTTTTGCAAATTTATTTCAGTTGAATACAATACTGTGGTTATTCAAGAATACCATTAATGTTGGTATTATTGCGGTGATTATTATTTTCCAGCCTGAGTTAAGGCGAGCTCTAGAAGAATTAGGTAGAAAAAAGATTATCTCAGATGTTTTAATAAGAGATGATAAGAGCCTAAAGAATTCAAGAGTTAATGATGATACTATTCAAGAGCTTATATCAGCAGCTATGGATATGAGCAAGAATAAGACCGGTGCACTTATTGTTATTGAGCAGGATGTTGCTCTTGGAGAGTATGAGAATACTGGAATTACTATTGATGCTGCAATATCAAGACAGTTGATTTTGAATATATTTGAACATAATACACCTTTGCATGATGGCGCAGTTATTATTCGAAATAACAGAATTGTTTCGGCAACATGTTATTTACCATTAACTGCTAGGAATGATATAAATAAGGATTTAGGTACAAGACATAGAGCAGGACTTGGAATAAGTGAGGTCTCTGATAGTATGACAATTATTGTATCTGAAGAAAGTGGTGGAATATCCATAACTCATAAGGGAACCTTATATAGGAATCTTGATTTAGAATCCTTAAGAAAACATCTTACTTCCCTCCAGGTGAAGAATGTAGAACAAAAGCATTCTAAGAAGAAAAAAGGAGGTAAGAAGAATGAAGAATAAACCTTTGAATAACATGGGACTTAAGATTCTTTCTATTATATTAGCGCTCCTTCTCTGGATGACAGTAATGATTGTTTCTGATTATACAGTTAAGGTAGAGATAAAAGATATTCCTGTTACTAAGAAAAATATCGAAGTATTTGACAAATTAGATAAGGTCTATGATGTTACAAGTGGTGATACAGTTGACATTATTGTAAAGGGACGTAGATCTATTGTTAGTGAACTTAAGGCTGAGGATTTTTTAGCTATAGCAGACTTATCAAAGATGTCAATTACTAATACAGTTCAGATTGATGTTTGCGCTAAAAACCAAGATATAGATAACGAAATTTCCATATCTTGTGTTGATAATACTATGACCCTTAATCTTGAAACAAAGAAAAAGGAACAGTTTCCAGTTAAGGTGACTACTACAGGTGAACCTAAGAGTGGATTTGCTGTTAGTAACACAGAGGTGTTACCTAATATTGTTATGATAGAAGGTCCTGAAAGTGCAATTAACAAGATAACAGAGGTTTTGGTGACTGTTGATGTTAATAATAAAAGTGAAGACTTTAAGTCTGTAAAGAAGATTAAGATATTAGATGCATATGGAGAAGAGATAACTAACGAGAAGATTGTAATGAAACAAGCTGATGCAGAGGCAGCTGTTGAGATTAATCCTGTAAAGAGTGTTCCGTTAGAGATTAAGTCTGTTGGGCAACCTTTAACAGGATATGCTGTTAATGATATAGTATGTCAATCAAAAGAGGTTGTTATTGTTGGTGATGTTGATAAGCTTGATAAGATTGATAAGATTGTAGTTGATAATTTGTCTGTAAATGGTTTGGATGAGGATGTTCAAACCAGTGTTGATTTATCAAAATATATTCCTGAAGGAGTTAAGCTGGTATCTCCTATAGGCGAGATACTTGTTGCAATTGATATTGAACCTATTACAGATAAATATTTGCCGATTGTTGCATCGGATATAACACTTGTTAATAAGAATGCAGATTATGAATATGAGATTTTAGCATCAAATAATTTACGTATTAAGCTTCTTGGAATGGAGAAGATACTTGATGAGGTTAGTATTGAAAAGCTATTGCCAAGAATTGATTGTACTAATCTTGTTGAGGGAGAGAATCAGGTAGATATTAAGATTACTGATGCTGATGGAGTGAGCTGTGAGGTACTTGGTAACATAACAATAAATGTTACAGTAAAGACAGGGGAAGAACAAAAAGAATAATAGTTAACTGGGCAGATGGTTTTATTAACATAAAATCATCTGCTTTTTAGGAGTATTTTGTTGTTATTAAGAATTATATAACTAAAGTGGAAGTATAACATTATATCTGGAGGTTTGTTATGAGTGAAATTGAAAAGCTGAAAAATGCATTAGAAGAATGTAATTATGTAGTTTTCTTTGGTGGAGCAGGTGTATCTACTGAAAGCGGAATCCCTGATTTTAGAAGTGTAGATGGATTATATAATCAAAAATATAAATATCCACCAGAAACAATAGTAAGTCATACTTTTTTTGAAAGAAGGACAGAAGAATTTTATGACTTTTACAAAAATAAAATGATTTTTAAGGATGCAGAACCTAATATGGCACATATTAAGCTTGCCCAGCTAGAAGAAAGCGGTAAGTTAAAAGCAGTTGTTACGCAGAATATAGATGGACTTCATCAAAAGGCTGGCAGTAGGGAAGTTCTTGAACTGCACGGAAGTGTTTTACGAAATTACTGTAAGAAATGTGGTAAATTCTTTGACGTTGACTATATTATTAATGCTAAGGGAGTGCCATATTGTGATTCCTGTGGAGGGTTGGTTAAGCCAGATGTAGTATTATATGAAGAAGGATTAGATCAGAATATTATCGAAAGAACAATTAACCATATATCAAAAGCAGATATGCTCATTGTAGGTGGAACTTCTCTTGCAGTATATCCAGCCGCAGGATTAATTGATTATTTTAGAGGAAAATATCTTGTGGTAGTTAATATGTCAGCAACTTCTAAGGATGTAAATGCTGATATATATATTAAGGATAAAATAGGTGAGGTTTTTGCAAAGTTATAAATAACTTTTTGTAAAATGGGTTGATTTATCCTTCTATTAGTGGTAATCTTCCAATAGGAAAATATTTTATACTTCAGGGCAGGGTTAAATTCCCGACCGGCGGTGTTTGCATATGCATAAGCCCGCGAGCCGAAAGGCATGATTTGGTTAGATTCCAAAGCCGACAGTATAGTCTGGATGCGAGAAGTTTAGATAATGATATAACTATGCTTACTATGCCCTTGAATAATCCAAGGGCTTTTATTTTTGTGAGGAAAAAATATGTCATACAATGAAAAATATATGAGACGTGCAATTGAGCTTGCTAAAATGGGAACAGGAAGGGTTAATCCTAATCCATTAGTAGGAGCAGTAATAGTAAAAGATGGTAGAATAATTGCTGAAGGTTATCATGCTAGATATGGAGAGTTGCATGCAGAAAGGGCAGCATTTGCAGCTCTTAAGGAAAGTGCAGAGGGTGCAGAAATGTATGTTACCTTGGAACCATGTTGCCATTTTGGAAAGCAACCACCTTGTACACATGCTATTGTGGAGCATAAAATCAGCAAGGTATATGTTGGTTCAGATGATCCTAATGACAAGGTTGCAGGTAAGGGAATAGAATATTTGCGAGAGCATAACATAGAAGTAGTAACACATGTACTTAAAGAGGAATGCGATGCAATTAATTCTGTTTTCTTCAAATATATAACTACAAAGCTTCCGTATGTGACAATGAAATATGCAATGACTATGGATGGTAAGATTGCTACACGTACAGGAAAGAGTAAATGGATTACAGGCGAAAAATCTAGAGAAAATGTACAAAATACAAGAAATAGTTTAATGGGAATAATGGTTGGAATAGGAACTGTATTAAAGGATAATCCTATGTTGACTTGTAGAATTGCTAATGGGCGAAATCCGATTAGAATTGTTTGCGATACAAAGCTAAGAATTCCTTTAGATTCTAATATAGTTAAAACAGCGGATAAGGTTAAGACAATAGTTGCATATGTTGAAGATATAGCCGCTAAGGAGCCTTATGCTGAAGCTAAGAAGAATAAACTGCTTAATGCTAGTGTTAATATTTTACCAGTTAGTGCTAAGAATAATAAAATAGATCTTAGGGAATTAATGATTTTGCTTGGTAAAGAAGGTATAGATGGGATACTTCTTGAGGGTGGCGGAAATCTTAACTATAGTGCATTAGAGGCATCTATTGTTGATGAGGTTATGGTTTATGTTGCACCTAAAATATTTGGTGGAATAGATGCATTATCGCCAGTTGAAGGAATAGGTGTAGACGAACCAAGTGCATCAGTTGAATTTGAGATTTCAAGCACAGAGATAATTGATAATGATATTTTAATAACATATAAAAAGAAACAATAGGAGTAAATATGTTTACAGGAATTGTAGAAGAAATTGGTGAAATTAAAAGCATAAAAAAGGGAAGTAAGTCTGAAGTACTTTATATAAAGGGAAAGGAAGTATTGAAGAACACTAAGGTTGGAGACAGTATTGCTGTAAATGGAGTGTGTCTTACAGTAACCTCAATGGATAAGGATACATTTACAGCAGATGTTATGGCTGAAACAATGAGAAGAAGCTCTCTTGGAAGCCTGACAAGTGGTTCTAAGGTTAATCTTGAAAGAGCTATGGCAGCAGATGGAAGATTCGGAGGACACATTGTATCAGGTCATATAGATGGAATAGGCACAATATCTGATTATACAAAGGAAGATAATGCTGTTTGGGTAACTATAGATACAGCTGCAAAGATTCTTAGATATGTAATTGAAAAGGGCTCTATTGCCATAGATGGAATAAGCCTGACTGTTGCTTATGTAGATGACAAATGCTTTAAGGTTTCAATAATTCCACATACATCAGTAAGTACTACATTGCTTCAAAAAAAAGTTGGAGATGTTGTCAACCTAGAAAATGATATTGTTGGAAAATATATAGATAAATTAATTAAAACTCCACAGGTTGAGGAGATTAATAAAAAGACAAAAACATCTATTGATCAAAAGTTCCTTATGGAAAATGGATTTATGTAAAGGAGGCACAAGATGTTTGAATTTAATTCTATAGAAGAAGTATTAGAAGAATTACGTCAGGGAAAATGTGTTGTAATTCTTGATAATGAAGACAGAGAAAATGAGGGAGATGTAATATGTGCTGCAGAGTTTGCAACAACTGAAAATGTAAACTTTATGGCTAGCTATGCAAAGGGACTAATTTGTATGCCAATGGCACCAGAATATACTGACAAATTACATTTGCCACAAATGTGTATTACTAATACAGATAATCATTGCACAGCCTTTTCTGTTTCTGTTGATCATGTTAGTACTACAACAGGAATATCAGCATTTGAGAGAGGAGTTACTGCTAGAGAATTTGTTAGTGATAATGCAAAACCAGAGGATTTTAGAAGACCAGGACATATGTTTCCTCTTGAGGCAAGACCAGGCGGAGTTATTGAAAGACAAGGACACACAGAGGCAACAGTTGATTTGGTTAAGCTAGCAGGCTTAAAGCCAGTTGGGCTTTGCTGTGAAATCATGAATGATGATGGCTCAATGGCAAGAAGAGATGATTTAATTGAATTTGCTAAGAAGCATAACTTAAAAATTTCAACAGTAGAGAAGCTTGTGAAATACAGAAAGGAACACGAGGTTTTTGTTCAGTGTGTTGCAAAGGCAAAAATGCCAACAAGATATGGTGAGTTTACTATATATGGATATGTAAATAAATTAAATGGAGAACATCATGTTGCATTAGTGAAAGGTGATATTACAGATAATGAGCCTGTTCTTTGCCGAGTTCACTCAGAGTGTCTTACTGGTGATGCTCTTGGCTCAGCAAGATGTGATTGTGGCCAGCAATATGATGCTGCTATGAAGATGATCGCTAATGAAGGACGAGGTGTATTACTTTATTTGCGTCAGGAAGGACGAGGAATAGGTCTAATTAACAAAATAAGAGCTTATGAACTTCAGGATAAGGGAAGAGATACTGTTCAGGCTAATCTTGAGTTAGGCTTTCCTGAAGATGCAAGAGATTATACTATTGGAACACAAATTTTAGTTGATTTAGGAATTAAAAAGCTACGTCTTATGACTAATAATCCACTTAAAATATATGGCTTAGAAGGCTATGGATTAAGTATTGTGGAAAGAGTTCCAATTATTATGGAGCCTGGAAAGTATGATGAGTTTTATCTACGTACAAAGCAGGAGAAAATGGGACATATTTTGCATATGAAATAAAACATATAGAGAATATTACCAAGCCATTATAGCTGGTGGGTAAAAGAAAATATAATTAACAAATAAAGGAGATAAAAAATGAAGACAATTGAAGGAAAATTAGTATCAGAAGGAATTAAAGTAGGAATCGTTGCAGCAAGATTTAATGAATTTATTGTATCTAAATTAATTGGTGGGGCTGTTGACGGCTTAGTTAGACATGATGTAAAGGAGGATGATATTACATTAGCATGGGTTCCAGGTGCATTTGAAATTCCTGTTGCAGTTAAGAAAATGGCTAAATCTGGAAAATATGATGCAATAATCTGTCTTGGAACAGTAATTAGAGGTGCAACAAGCCACTATGATTATGTATGTAATGAAGTATCTAAAGGAATTGCAGCAGTATCATTAGAAACAGAAATTCCAGTAATGTTTGGTATTGTTACTACAGAGAATATTGAACAGGCAATCGAAAGAGCAGGAACAAAGGCTGGAAATAAGGGATATGATTGTGCACTTGGTGCAATTGAAATGGTTAACTTAATGAGACAGATGTAGATTTTGATATAATAAGCTATAGAGTAATTATTACGAGGGAAAAGGCATGAACGAAAGAAAACTTAAGCAATTAAATATTCTTATGATTATTACGGCTATAGTGTGTGCGATTTTTGTGTTGCTATTTACGTTTGTGTTTTCGCCTTCAGAGAAAAATAAAATTCCAGTAGTTGATTTAAAACCATTAAATGATAATTGGATTGTTAAAACTATCAAAGGAGATAAGGATCAGATTGTTGATTTGCCAACAAAAGTAAAAGCAACAGCAGGAGAAACAACAGTATTTATTCATATTGTACCTGAGGATATTACAGGAGATACAGTATTGATGTTTCCATCAAAGTTCCAGAACGTTGTAGTTGCCATAAATGAAAAAACTATATACTCAAATGGTGTTATTACGGATCAAAAGCTTCTTAAGAGTGCAGTTCCTTGTATTAATGTAGTGGAAATAGGAGAATATAAGCCAGGAGATAGAATAAGCATATATATGGCTTCTGCATACAACAAATATAGTGGGAATTTTGGAGAAGTATTTTATGGGACTAAAGGTGATGTCCTTTCTCACATAATATATGGAAATGTGTTTCCGCTTATTATATCATGTATTTTACTTGTTTTAGCAATAGCATTATTGTTGATTTTAATTATTAGTAAAAAGGATAAAAGTAATAAGCATAGAGCAGTATATGCATATATTTTCATTGGAATGACAGCACTTTGGAACATAACAGGTAATCCTATTATGCAGATAGCTACTGGAAATACATTTGGCGTATACATGACGCATATGACTATATTACTTGTATTACCTGTGCTTTATATTATGCTACAGAGATGTTTTACCAATAGAGTCAAATATGCAAGAATCTTTGAAATAGGAATATATTTATTTAGCATTAACTTTTTAACTGGAGTTATATTCCAGATGCTTGGTATATGTGATTTCGCATCGTTTAGCATATTTACCATGGGACTAATTATTGCAGGCTTGCTAATTTTGTCTGGAATAATGTATATTGCAGCTGAGACCTATAATGATGAGAATATATACAAAAGCTTTCAGACTAACACTATACTTTTAGTTTCGTGTGTGGGAGAGACAATTCTTAATTGCTTTAGCTTTTATGCCAAATATCAGGGCTTAGTTCTAGAAATTGGCATGCTTATCTTCCTTATTGTGTTAATTGTATTTGTGGAAAAGGATGTACAAGTTAGAATCAACAAGGAAAATGAAAAGGTTATTACTAAGGTCTACCAGGAAAAGGACAGAATTACAAAACAAATTAATACCCCATTTATATATAATTCTTTGAATGAGGCAATGCTTGCTATAAAGGGTACAAATGCTAAAGAAAGTAAATTGATATACAACACTTCTGTTTATATGAAATATAACATTAAGGCGGCAAATGAGAAAAAAATGGTGCCATTTACACAGGAATTAGAGTATATAAAGTCTTACCTTAATATAATAGAGGACACAAAAAATATTGCTGTTTCTGTTGAAGATAAGGTTGTCGAGTTTATGGTTCCATATAATACAATTGAACCATTAGTAGAAAATGCTGTTATTAATGGAGCCTTAAAGGCTAAAGAAAATGGTAGAATTGTTGTTAGATGTTATGAACGTTTGGATTGTTTTGCTATACAAATTGTTGATAATGGAAATGGTATTGGTCCAGATAAAAGATTTACAGGAATACAAAATTTTAGTACAATACGTTCTAGATTAAAAAATGACTGTAAAGCGTCTATCGAGATAAATAGTAAGTCCGATAGAGGAACTATTCTTACAGTAAAAATACCTAAAGCAGGGTATATAATGAAGGAGTGATTGAATGAAGTTTTCAGAACAGCTAGTTATAGCAATTTCTAATCCTAAAAGATATAAAGATATATTAAAGCTTTCAAGGAGAAGCTTTGTAAAGTATGTAATTATTACTGTGCTATTGCTTTCAACAATTACATTTGTAATTCCGGGAGCAGCAACAATTACTGGTTTTGGTGGATTTGAAAAGTTATTTGAAACAAACTTAAAGACATTTAAGTATGAAAAGGGCGTTGCAAGTCTTGATAAAGTATTTAAGATGAATATTAATGGCACAACAGTAATCATTGATACATCTGAAAAAGAAGTATCTGCAAAACAAATGAAAAATGATGGAACATATATTGCAATTTCTTCTGAAAGAGTTATTGTTGCAAGTTCAGTATCTGGAAATGTGGTAAAAGTAGCTGATTATAGATTGTATGATTTTTTCCCTTTTGATATAGATAAAGATAGATTAATTCAGTTTATTCCAGCCATATATATGTATTTGGCATTAACTTTCTTAATGAAGGGTGTATTTTACTTTGCTGAATATGCATTTTATGCACTATTCTTAGCAATTATTCTTAACATAATGAGGAAAAATCATAGCTACAATATAAGCTACAAATCACTATTTGTAATATGCTTTTTAGCACAGACACTTATGATGTTTGTTAATGCAATTAATGAAGCAGTAGCAATAGCACCAAGCTATATTGTTAATCTCATTGGATTGTTCTATACAGTAAGAATGGCAACAATTGGTGTATTATCAACTGTTGAGTCTAGCAAATAAATCGTATATTTTATCCTTGCTCATACTACTTAATGTGCTATTGTGGAAGGTATTATCAAATGTTACCTCTTCGAATTCTAGATTTGAAGGGGTATATTTTTTTGCGGCTTCTTCTGTAGGATATTCTATTTCGCCAATAATTAAACCTGAAAAAATTCCTTCGAAAACATCTAATTCTAATGTGTATCCATGTGAAACAGGTATAAGATAACGCTTTTTCTGGATAAGGTTTCCTTCTACTTTATGTAGAAGATTCTCATATTCTTCCTTTGAAATTTGCATTTCATATTCTTGACGAGTCATAAGACCCTTCGATTTTATTGTTAGTATATATTTTTTGCTTTTTTCTTCCTGACAGTCTTCTTTTGAACGAATCCTAATAACAGGATTTGTTGAAATATATGCTTGCTCCATATAAAAACAATCATAGTTATTAAGATCAAAGGGTATATTTTTAAATAAAAATTTTCTTTCAATTTCCATGATATTTTCTCCTCTTATTTTACTGCCTATTTGTTCCTAATCCTTGAAGATTTATTCTACATATTATATACTAAATACAGGCGTTTTTAAATATATTATATAGTATTGGAGGACTAAAATGAGCGTAGTAAATGTATTTTTTGCAGATGGATTTGAAGAGATTGAAGCATTAACTGTAGTGGATTTACTAAGAAGAGTTAATATTAAGACAAATATGGTTTCTGTAACAGGAAACTTGAAGATTGCAGGTGGTCATGGAATCGATATTACTGCAGATGTTCTTTTTGAGGATTGTGAAGAAGCAGATATGATTGTTTTACCAGGAGGCCTTAAAGGTACTAATACATTAAAGGCGCATGAGGGTCTTAAGAAGATGATTATAGATTATAAGGAGAAGAACAAATATCTTGCTGCAATTTGTGCTGCTCCAACTGTTTATGGAGCTATGGGTATATTAAAGGATAGAAAAGCATGCTGCTATCCTGGCATGGAGGATGAACTTAATTGTGGAGAAGCCTTAATGGACGACATTGTAATAGATGACAAGTTTATTACAAGCAGAGGTGCTGGAACAGCAATGAAGTTCGCCCTTGCTTTGATTGGTATATTAGAGAACGAGGAAACTGCAAGAAAACTGGCAGATGGTATAGTTTATTCTATTGAAGAAGAAGCCTAGGTTGTTTTATTTCAATGTTTTATTTATTATTAGTATTGCTAATTGATATGACAGGCAATACATATTTTAGGAGATAGAAAAGTGTATAATATTAAAGTAAAAGATATATTAGAGGCCACCCAGGGAAAGCTTCTTGGTGGAGATATTGAAACAGTAATAGGAGACGTGTGTATTAACTCGAGAGAGATTAAAGAAAATGATTTGTTTGTTCCTATAATTGGAGAAAATGTGGATGCGCATAGATTTATTAATGATGCATTAAAGGTTGGTGCCGCTACGTTAACTTCTAATCCTGATGAAGAGGTAAAAACTGATAAGGCATATATTTTAGTTGAAGATACAATTAAGGCTCTTCAGAGTATTGGAATAATGTGCAGAAAGAGACTTGATATACCAATCATTGGTGTAACTGGCAGTGTTGGAAAGACAACAACACGTGAAATGATCAAAACTGCATTAAGTGGAACAATGAATGTTTATGAAACTGAGAAGAATTTTAACTCTCAGATAGGTGTGCCGATTGTATTAAGCAGAATAGATGAAGATAAAGAAATTGCAGTTCTTGAAATGGGTATGAGTGAGCCAGGTCAGATGGAGAATTTATCAAGGATTGTTCAGCCGGATATATGTGTTGTAACAGTAATTGGTGTTGCTCATATTGAATTCCTAAAAACAAAAGAGAATATTAGAAAAGAAAAATTAGCAATTACAAGTCATATGAATAAAGATGGGGTTTTATTTATTAATGGCGATGATGAGATGTTGTTAGAGATAAAGAACCAAATTGGTGTAAAAACATTTTGTTATGGAACAAATGATGCGTGTGAATATAAAGCAGAGAATATAAGAGTAGTTGGCTATAATACTGTTTATGATTATGTTCACGAAGATAAGAAGATTACAGTAACACTTAATTCCATGGGAAAACATAACGTTCTTAATTCTTTGGCGGGGATGGCTATTGCTGATTATCTTGGTAAGGACTTAGAGGCTACAGCAAATACCTTTAAGAGCTTTAGTGGTATGAGACTTAAATTTATCGATGTACCAGGGAAATATACAATTATTGACGATACATATAATGCCAGCCCAGATTCTATGAAGGCAAGCATCAATGTTTTAAGTGACATGGAAGTAAAGGGACGAAGAATAGCTGTTTTAGGAGATATGAAGGAGCTAGGAGAAAACAGTGAGCAGTATCATAGAGAGATTGGAGAATATGTTGCGTCTAAAGCGGATATGGTGGTAACTGTTGGAGAACTTGCTAAATATATTGCTGACTCAGCTAAAATAATAAATACAAATATTTCATGCTATTCATTTGATGATATAGGAGAGGCAACTTTATTTTTGTTAAATGAATTAAAGGCTGATGATGTTGTTTTGCTTAAGGCTTCTAACAGCATGAAATTTAATACTATTGTAGAGCATATCAATTTATAAAAGATTAAGTTTATTATGCTTATATCTGAAGTGTTTGCTAAAATGCATGGTTAAAATTAACATAAAATAGATTCCCAAATTAGCTTAAATTTATTCTAAAATTAATATAAAATAGATTCTAAAATTCTAAAATTAATTTGAGATGATTCTAAAATGTTAGTTGACATTTAGAATTTATTATGATATATTTATATCAACAATAATAGTAATTATTACTATTATTAATCAATGAAAATAATTTATCAAGGAAAGGGAGATATTAATTATGAAATATGTTTGTGGAGTTTGCGGATATGTAGCTGAGGGTTCAGTACCAGAATTTTGTCCAGTATGTAAGGCACCAGCTGATAAGTTTCAAGCACAGGATGGTGAATTAACTTGGGCAGCAGAGCATGTTGTAGGAGTTGCACAGGGAGTTAGCGAGGATATTATTGCTGATCTTAGAGCTAATTTCGAAGGTGAGTGTACAGAGGTTGGTATGTATCTTGCAATGGCAAGAGTTGCACATAGAGAAGGATACCCAGAGGTTGGTATGTACTATGAGAAGGCAGCTTATGAAGAGGCTGAGCATGCAGCTAAGTTTGCAGAGTTGTTAGGTGAAGTAGTAACTAATAGTACTAAGAAGAACCTTGAACTTAGAGTGGCTGCAGAGAATGGAGCAACTGCTGGTAAGACTGATCTTGCGAAAAGAGCTAAAGCTGCTAATCTTGATGCAATCCATGACACAGTACATGAGATGGCAAGAGATGAGGCAAGACACGGAAAAGCATTTGAAGGACTTCTTAAGAGATACTTTGGCTAATAAATCTTTATAAATCAAGACTTTACAAGAGAAGAGGGAGAAATCCTTCTTCTCTTTTTTCTTAATTATTTTGTGATTTTATGGTAAAATAATTGTGTTGTATAAGATTTTTTAATATTTATTGTATACAAATTGTTTGGCAGATAACAACAGTAAAATATAAAATAGAGGAATACAGTTTTGAATAGAAATATTAAGGTGAATTTAGATACGGATGCGCCTAATGTGATAACAATTGAGTAGTTTTTTGCAAGAATAAGACTTTTATATAGGAGCACTTAGGTATTATTATTTCGGTTATAATAATGCGACAGTAGCAAGTTGGCTAAAAATTAAAATAGAAAATATTATATAAATGAGAGAGCGCGTTTTGTCCTCTCTTTTTTGTATTTTTCTCTATTTTAATTGTAAATTTATATACATATGTTGTCTGTTTTGTTGATTTACATTAAGATGAGTGATAAAACATTTACGTGTTAGATATGAAATGTTATATAATTTCTTTATAGAAAGTAAGGTTGGTGAATAATATGAACAAGAAAATGGTTGGAGAAATTGATGAGAGGACACCTCTTTTGTTATTGGCAGGGCCAATGTTTGTGGAATTATTCTTGAATATATTCCTTAACAATATTGATACCTTGATGCTTAGTCATTATTCCGAAAGAGCAGTTGGTGCAGTTGGAAATGCTAATCAGGTAATGTTCTTAATGATTATTATGTTTAATATTATTGCTACTGCAACTTCTGTAGTTGTAGCGCAGTATCTTGGGGCTAAGCAATTTGATAAAATGAATATGATATATACGGTTGCTATTGTTGTTAATTTTGTGTTTGGAATTGTTTTAAGTTTAGGTCTTGTATTTGGAAAAGGTGCAATCTTTTCCTTACTTAAAGTGCCAGAATCAATGAGAGGCGATGCAATGATATATGTTAATATTGTTGGTGGCTTTTTGTTCTTCCAGGCGGGCTATAATGTAATGCTCCAGATTCTTAGATGTAATGGATATACAAAGGTCGGCATGTATATTTCATTAGTAATTAATATAATTAACATTATTGGAAACTTTATGTTCTTATATGGACCACTTAAATTCCTTAATTTAGGAGTAGCTGGTGTTGCAATTTCCACTGTTACAGCAAGAGCGATTGCACTTATTATATCATTTGTGGTATTTTATAGAGTGAAGATAGGCAAAATATCTTTTAGATATATTAGACCATTCCCATATGATATGCTTAAACAGATGATTAAGATTGGACTTCCTTCAGCAGGAGAAAATCTTTCTTATAATTTGTATCAGCTTGTTTTGTTATCATTTATAAATAGTATGGGAGATAATGCAGTTAATGCTAAGGTTTATTGTTCTTCGCTTATTTCCTTTGCAATGATTTTTTCAAATGCAGCTGCTATGGCAACGCAGATTATTACTGGGCATTTGGTGGGAGCAGGAAAAAATGAGGAAGCATGTAAAAAAGTGCTTTCAACACTTAAAGTTTCTCTTCCAATAACAATTGCAGTTGCATCGATTAACTGGTTGATTTCGCCGATTACTCTTAAAATATTTACGGCTAATCAAGATATAATTAAACTGGCATATTATATTATGTTAGTTGATATTTTCATTGAGATTGGTAGATGTCTTAATATGACAGTAGTAAATAGTCTTAAGGCGGCTGGAGATTATATGTACACATTATATATAGGATTGCTAACAATGTGGTGCTTAGGTGCAACAATTGGATATGGCTTAGGTATTGTAGCTGGTATTGGAGTGGCAGGTGTATTTATTGGTACTGCAACAGATGAATGTATAAGAGGTTTAATTGTACTAAGACGTTGGTGCAAGAAAAAATGGGTTGGCAAAGCAATAGTAAAGAATGATAATAAAGAAGAGGCATAAAGATCAATAAAATATAGAGGTGCTGTTATGAGACACTATAATGTTACGGGAATGAGCTGTGCAGCTTGTAGTGCTAGAGTTGAAAAGGCTGTTAGTGCTATACCAAAGGTCATATCATGCAGTGTTAATTTATTAACGAATTCTATGCTTGTAGAAGGAGATGCTTCGGAGGAAGCTATAATAAATGCAGTAATAGAGGCTGGATATGGTATTGAGTTAACAGACAATATTAATAATACCCAACATGAATCAAAACCGAAGGATACAAATAATGATTCTTCAGTAAAGCGTATTAAGAAAAGGTTATTTTATTCACTCATTTTTTTAATTATATTAATGTATTTTTCTATGGGGCATATGTTATCCTTGCCAATACCTGGTTCCTTAGAAAAAAATGGTATTGCAATTGGATTAATTCAAATGCTTCTTACAGCAACAATTATGCTTATTAACAAACATTTTTTTGTAAATGGATTTAGAAGTTTGTTAAAAAAAGCTCCTAATATGGATACATTGGTAGCCATGGGTTCACTTGCAGCCTTTGTATGGAGTGTAGCTGTGTTGTTTTTGATGTCAGATACTTTACTTAAAGGCGATATTCAAAAAACAAATGAATATGTTCATAGCTTTTATTTTGAATCAGCAGCAATGATAGTTACACTTATTACTGTTGGTAAATTGCTAGAAGCTATATCTAAAGGAAAAACTACAGATGCAATAAAACAATTAATGGATTTAACTCCTAAAACAGCAACGATTGTTGTTGACGGAAAAGAAAAACTAGTTCCTATAGAAGAGGTTTTAGTTGGAGATATATTCGTAGTAAGACCTGGGGAAAGTCTACCTGTTGATGGAATAGTGATTGAGGGAATTAGTTCAGTTGATGAATCAGCGTTAACTGGAGAAAGTATACCTGTTGATAAAGAAATTAATGACAAGGTTTATGGCGCAACAATCAATCAGACAGGATATTTTAAAGCAAAGGCAACTAAGGTTGGAGAAAATACTACAATTGGTCAGATAATCAATATGGTTAGCAATGCAACTGCTACAAAGGCGCCTATTGCAAAAATTGCAGATAAGGTTTCGGGAGTGTTTGTGCCAGTAGTTCTAGCTATAGCTTTAGTAACGTTTATTGTATGGATGATTATTTCAAATGATATAGGCTTTTCATTGGCGAGAGCAATTTCAGTTCTTGTGATAAGCTGTCCATGTGCCCTAGGCCTTGCTACGCCCGTTGCAATTATGGTGGGAAGTGGCGTAGGAGCAAAGCATGGAATATTATTTAAGAATGCAACTTCTTTAGAACAAACAGGAAAAGCAAAATATGTTGTATTAGATAAGACTGGAACAATCACTTTAGGAAAGCCTAATGTAACAGATGTTATTTCTGTTGCAAATATATCTGATAATGAATTGCTTCGTATTGCTGCATCCTTGGAAAGCAAAAGTGAACATCCACTTGCAAAATCAGTGGTTGATTATGCTAACAAGAATAGTTTTGCGCTAGATGAGGTGGAGAGCTTTTCTGCTGTTCCTGGCAAGGGTATTTACGGAAAAATAAATAATAAACTATATTATGGTGGAAAATTAGAATATGTTGCTTCGTATGTAACAATAGAAAAAAATATACATGATAGAATAACTAGCTTGGCAATGGAGGGAAAAACCCCATTAATATTTGCTGATGAAAAAGAAGCTTTAGGGATAATTGCTGTTGCAGATATTATAAAAAAAGATAGTAAACAGGCTATTTCTATGTTAGGTAAATTAGGCGTTGAAACTGTAATGCTAACTGGTGATAATGAAAAGACTGCAAAGGCAATTGGAGAACAGGTTGGAATTAATAACATAATTGCATCAGTTCTGCCTGAGGAAAAAGCAAACCATATTAAGAAGCTTAAGGAAACAGGCACTGTAATTATGGTAGGAGATGGAATTAATGATGCATTGGCATTAACTACGGCTGATGTAGGAATTGGAATAGGCGCTGGTTCAGATATTGCAATAGAATCTGCAGATGTTGTATTAATAAACAATAGCATTATAGATGTTGTTAATTCAATTAAATTAAGTAGGTCAACATTAAAAAATATACATCAAAACTTGTTTTGGGCATTTATTTATAATACAATAGGTATACCTATTGCAGCAGGTGCATTTGCGTTTGCAGGAATAACCTTAAATCCTATGTTTGGCGCTGCTGCCATGAGTTTATCGAGCTTTTGTGTTGTAACTAATGCATTAAGGTTGAATAAATGCAAATTGATTAAACATATTACTACGATAGAAAAAAATAAAACTGAGGAGGCTTATATCATGAAAAAAGAAATTAAAATTGAAGGAATGATGTGTGGAAATTGTGAAGCACATGTAAAGAAAGCTTTAGAAGCTATTGACGGTGTTACTAATGTGGTTGTTAGCCATGAAAAGGGAAATGCAATTGTTGAAGGAGAGAATCTTTTAGATGAAAAACTCACTAATGCAGTTGTTGAAGAAGGCTATAAGGTAATTAGCATAAATTAATAGTTATAATTTAAATGCAGTATTTAGTTCAGTGCTAAATGCTGCATTTTGTTTGTGAGTTTTGCACAATTTCCGACGATATATTAAAAAGGATTATTGTTGAAGGTGACTGAAAATATGATAAAAACTTGCAAATCATAGTAAATAAGCGTAATATCAAACTAGCGGAAAAGGAAAGACATCAAGAAGATTATATACATATTATTGGAGGAGATAAATATGGCAACTAAAAGTGCAACAGTAGAATCAACAATGGCTAAGCTAGAAGAAGCAAAGAAACAGGCAGAAACTAAAGCTGTAGCAACAGAAGTTAAAGAAGTAAAAGAAACTGCTAAGAAGGAAGCAACTCCTAAGAAAGCAGCTCCAAAGAAAGAAACTGCAGTAAAGAAAGAGGCAGCTCCAAAGAAGGAAGCAGCTCCTAAGAAAGCAGCAACTCCAAAGAAGACAGTAGCTAAAACAGAATCTAAGTTCTATATTGAGTTCGCTGGTGGACAGATCGAGGCTCAGGCAATTATGGATAGAGCAAAAGAAGTATGTGGAAAGAAAACTATCAAGACTCTTAACGTATATTACCAGCCTGAGAATGGAATGGTATACTTCACTGCTGATGGTGAGGAAGGCTCTTTTGCATATTAATTATTTCTTATTAATACAGATTATAAGCGTAATGGAATTATTTCATTGCGCTTTTTCTTTTGTTTGATAAAAATACATGTAGCTTCGTATATGAATGATTGATGGAAAAAACAGAAAATATGCATAAAAAATGCATAATATACAAAGATAATGCATAAAATACAAAAAATATATACGAAAATACAATAAATGGTTGCATAATAATTATTTCGGTTGTATAATCAAACCTAGTTTTAGGTTTTCAAAGATATATTTTATGGAGGACGAATATATGAATATTGTTAATGGCGGAATTACAGCAGCAACTGGATTTAAGGCTGCTTGTTGCGAAGCAAATATAAAATATAAGAATAGAACTGACATGGCTATGGTATATTGTGATGTTCCATGTGAATGTGCTGGTACATTTACTACTAATGTTGTTAAAGCGGCCTGTGTCCAGTGGGATCAAAAGATTGTTTATTCAGGTAAACCAATGCAGGCAGTTGTAGTTAATTCAGGTATTGCTAATGCATGTACTGGAAAGGAAGGCTTTGATGCCTGTGAGGCTACTGCTAAGGCAGTTGAGAATGCACTTGGCGTTCCTTTTGATTGTGTAGCTGTTGCTTCAACTGGAGTAATAGGTATGCAGCTTCCTGTAGAAAAGCTTGTTAATGGTGTAACCATGATGAGTAAAGCTTTAAACGATAGTATCGAAGCAGGAACAAATGCTTCTAAGGCAATTATGACAACTGATACAGTAAATAAAGAAATTGCTGTTACATTTACAATTAGTGGCAAGACAGTAACACTTGGCGGAATGAGCAAGGGTTCGGGAATGATTCATCCTAACATGTGCACAATGCTTGCGTTTTTATCTACTGATATTGCAATTGATAAGGCGTTGCTACAAGAAGCATTAAGTGATGTTGTTAAGGATACATTTAATATGATAACAGTTGACGGTGACACATCTACTAATGATACATTACTTATTATGGCTAATGGTTTGGCTGAAAACAATAAAATCACAGAAAAGAATGATGACTATAATACATTCTGTGAGGCACTCAAATTTGTGTGTGAATATTTGGCTAAGAAGATGGCAGCTGATGGAGAGGGCGCAAGTAAGCTTTTTGAAGCAAAGGTTGTAAATGCAAAGTCAAAGGAAGATGCAAGAACATTATCACGTGCAATTGTAGCGTCTAATTTATCTAAGGCTGCAATTTATGGATGCGATGCTAATTTCGGAAGATTCCTTTGTGCAATGGGATATTCTGGGGCTGATTTTGATCAAAACGATGTAGAGTTATTCTTTGAAAGTGATGCGGGAAAACTTCAGGTATTTGACAAGGGAACTCCAATTGTATTTGATGAGGAATTAGCGGTTAAGATTCTTAAATCTAAGGCTGTTACAATATATGTAGATATGCATGAGGGTAATCAGGAAGCAACTGCATGGGGTTGTGATTTGACATATGATTATGTAAAGATAAATGCAGATTATCGTTCTTAAGAAACGAAAGGAGAAAAAATAATGATAAATGGAAATAATAACATGGATGATGTATTAGTTAAAGCTCAGACTCTTATAGAGGCACTTCCTTATATTCAAAAGTTTAACGGCAAGAAGGTAGTTGTAAAATATGGTGGAAGCGCAATGGTTGATGAGAATTTGAAGTATAATGTAATCAAGGACGTTGCACTTCTTAAGCTTATTGGATTAGAGCCTATTATTGTTCATGGCGGTGGAAAAGAAATAAGTGCGTGGTTAAAGAAAATTGGGAAAGAATCACAGTTTATTAATGGTTTAAGAGTTACTGATGAAGAGACTCTCGATGTTGCTGAAATGGTTCTTTCTAAAGTTAACAAGAGCTTAGTATCAATGATGCAGAAGCTTGGATTAAAAGCAGTTGGTATTAGTGGAAAGGATGCAGGTCTTCTTAAGGTTAAGAAGAAGTATGCTGATGGAAAAGATATTGGATATGTAGGAGAAGTAGTATCAGCAGATAGTACTATTTTGGACTCACTTATTGCTAATGATTTCATTCCTGTTATTGCTCCTATTGGTCTTGGCATAGATGATTATCATGGTTATAATATCAATGCTGACGACGCCGCATGTGCTATTGCAACAGCAATTGATGCAGAAAAGCTTGTTTTCTTAACAGATATCGAAGGCGTATTTATTGATCCTAATGATAAATCTACTTTAATTTCAGAGATGGATATAAATGAAGCGCAGAAGTTTATAGATAGTGGTGTAGTTGGTGGTGGTATGCTTCCAAAACTTAACAACTGTATTGAGGCTATGAAGAATGGTGTATCAAGAGTTCATATGCTTGATGGTAGAGTTGAGCATTGTTTATTGCTTGAGTTCTTTACAGAAAAGGGTATTGGAACAGCTATTTTGAAAGAGCCTTTATTCTAGAATATGTAACAATTACTACATTTATATTTAAAAGTTGTTAAAATTATATTTATTTAGGCTATTGTAAAAAATATTATTTTTTTGTACAATATATCAAGTGTATTGTAATTGTGCTATAGAAAAAACACGAGAGGTGTATATTTTATGGCATTAAGAACTTTTTTTATAATATTTTTTGGCTTTATGTCTTTTTGTTTGACAGCGTGTGGCTCTACTATTCCACAATTTGAGAGTGATACTTCAGAGGTTTTTGGTAGTGAAAAAACTTCAGCAGATGATAGCAAAGAGGCTTTTGATAGTGAAGGAGCTTTAGCAGATAGTAGTACACTTGCTGTAGCTACTAGTGAGGCAATAGTGGATATTAATGAGGATCATATTCCAGTATATGTTTGTGGAGCTGTTAATAATCCGGGAGTATATTATGTTTCAACTTATTCCATCAAAGAAGATTTGTTAGATTTAGCAGGTGGCTTTTGCGAAGGTGCAAATGAAACCTATGTGAATTTAGCTGAAACAGTATCTAGTGGTGAGAAAATATACTTTCCATTTATAGATGAGGATATAATTGAATCGAATTCTAATGATAAGATTTCTCTGGGAAATGAATCTTCATCTGAAAAGATTAATATTAATAAGGCATCTATGGAAGAACTAATGACCTTGCCTGGTATAGGAAGAGGCAAAGCGACAGATATTATCTCGTATAGAGAAGCAAATGGTGATTTTACTGACGTTTCTGAGATTAAGAATGTTGCGGGCATAAAGGAAGGCGTATATAATAAAATCAAAGATTATATAGATATTAGATAGCTTAAAGTCAGATTATGAATCAAACTATGAATTGACATATAGGAGAGTGTAGTATGAAGAAGGTTTTAGTCGTTGATGATGAAAAATCAATTGTAAAAGGAATTAAGTTTAGTTTAGAGCAAGATGATATGAATGTCGATGTTGCGTATGATGGTGAAGAAGCATATGCAAAGGCTAAGGAGAATCAGTATGACATTATTCTTCTTGATATTATGTTGCCTGGATATAGTGGTCTTGAAGTATGTCAGATGATTAGAGAATTTTCAGATGTGCCAATTATCATGCTTACTGCAAAGGGGGATGATATGGATAAGATTTTAGGACTTGAATATGGTGCAGATGATTATATTACTAAGCCGTTTAATATTCTAGAGGTGAAAGCTAGAATCAAGGCTATTCTTAGAAGAAATAACAAGTCTAGTGTTGATAAAGAGGATTCTAAAACAATTGAGACTAAGGGCCTTAAGATTGATTGCGATAGTAGAAGAGTATACATTGAAGGTAAGGAAGTAAATCTTACTGCAAAGGAGTTTGAATTAGTTTTCTTATTAGTATCAAATCCAAACAAGGTATATTCTAGAGAACAATTGCTTAAAACAATTTGGGGAGCTACATATCCTGGAGATGCAAGAACAGTGGATGTTCATGTAAGAAGACTTAGAGAAAAAATCGAGGAAACACCTGCAGAACCAAAGTATATTCATACAAAATGGGGCGTAGGCTACTACTTCCATGAGTAGATTTTTTATCTAAGCCATATAGTTGGTATTATATTCTTTTTAATTCATAGTATAGATAATTTTTTATATTGTCATTTGCGAAGGAGATTTCAATGCTGTTTTTAGTAAGAGTAATGAAATCTTCTTCTCTTATTCCAAACTTATTATAAATAAATTCAAATTCATTTGAAATAGTTGTATTGCTAACAGTTCTATTATCTGTGTTAATTGTCGCAAGAATTCCGTTTTTAATAAACAAATTAAGAGGATAATCTGCATCTTCACTGATTGCTTTAGTTTGGTAGTTTGAAGTTGGACAAAGTTCAATACCAATTCTTTCCTTGGCACATTGTTTCATCAATTCTACATCCTTCATCATAGCTATTCCATGACCGATTCTTTTTGCTCCTAGCTCTAGAGCAAGCTTAATGTTTTCAACATTGCCACATTCCCCAGAGTGTATCGTAAAAGGCATGTTAGAGTGTTTTGCTGTGTTAAATAAATTGATAAACAAATGATTATCAAATGCAGCTTCGTTTCCAGCTAAATCAAGAGCACATACTCCTTCGTTTAGAAAGTTAAGTGCTGAATGTAAAACTCTAAGATTAGTATCTTCATCGTGGTGTCTCATTGCACATATTATTATATTTGAATCAATATTGTATAGTTTTTTTCCTTCATGGCAGCCTTTAATTGATGCATCAATTATATCATCTAGTGATAAATCAGGAGTTTCGCTAAGCCCAGGGGCAAAACGTAATTCTATATATTTTATATTATCTTGAGCGCATGCTTCTAAAGTTTTAATTACTGAATTAGTAATGTTTTCTTTATTGTTTAAGCATTTGATTGGTAAATCAAAACAAGTTAAATATTCTGCAAGGCTGTTGCAATTAACAGGGACGCTGAGTTTTTTTTCTAAAGCTTGTATAGGAATATCACATTGCAGGGTGTCATATACGAAGTTAACAGGCAATGAACCATCAAGATGACAGTGTAAATCAATTTTTGGCAATAGCTTGATGAAATTATAATCGATTTGTTTTTTCATATATGGAGCCTCCTTGTGTATGTTTTACTATTGTTTAGCTATATTGTGTGTATTATATTATATTATATTATATTATATTATCGCATAATATGTGTGATATTGTGTTGTTACATAATATGTGTGATATTGTGTTGTTACATAATATGTGTGATATTGTGTTGTTACATAATATGTGTGATATTGTGTTGTT
>JAQYAV010000140.1 GCA_029338675.1 Lachnospiraceae bacterium | reverse complement strand
GGTATACCAGCCTTCTTTAAGAAGAATGATAAGGCTAAGTTCTATATCAGAGAGACAACAAAAGATAACTGCTATGCCAAGCGTTTATTCTTCTATAAATATATTGGGATTCCTAAAAGGATGATGGATGAATATGCTGATAGAATTGAGGTTGTTAGCGGGGATTATGAACTGATGGATGGAGTTTATCTTTTACCTCATAAAACAGCTAATCTTGAAAATATCGGTAAAAAGGAAAAGATGTATCTTAAGACAGATAATGGTTATATCTTTGATAACTTTGCACATGAACAGAGTCTTGTGGTTGATACCGATAAGGGTCTTGTGATTATTAACAGCTGTTCACATGGTGGAGCTGTTAATATTATCAATGAAGTAAAGAATACCTTTAAGGATAAACATATCTATGGAATTATTGGTGGTTTCCATCTTTATAATAAGAAGGATGCAGAAGTTTTGGAAGTAGCTGAATGTATTAAAAATACAGGTATAGAATTTGTATGCACAGGACATTGCACTGAAGAAAGAGCTTATAATATTTTAAAAGGTGTCTTAAAAGATAAACTGGTTCAGTTACATTCAGGACTTATTATGGAATTCTAAAGATATTTAATCTTCTTTTAACATTGTAGGTATATCATAAAGTTATATTTTGATATTAGGAGATTAGGATGTTAGGGTTTGAAGATATTAGAAATAATGAAGCTATAAATGTATATATAAATGAAGCTGATTAAGCTTTAAAGACTTTAGGTTATACAAAACACAGTTTTGTGCATGTGATGATGGTTACTGTCAGAACTTAATATATTAAAGATCCTCGAATATGACCAAAGAACTATTGAACTATCAAAGATAGCTGCTTATATGCATGATATCGGGAATGTGATTAAAAGAGTAGACCATTCACAAAGTGGAACTATTATGTCATTTAGAATTCTTGATAAGATTGGTTTTGATGAGAGCGAAATAGCTAAAATAATTAAGGCAATTGGTAATCATGATGTAGGTAATGGTGTACCAATAAGTCCAATGGCAGCTGCTCTTATTCTGGCAGATAAATCAGATGTCAGAAGAAGCAGAGTCAGAAACAGTGATATTAACAGTTTTGATATTCATGACATGGTTAATTATTCAGTGACAGATAATAAACTGAAGATTGATATGGATAAAAGAGAAGTATATCTGATACTTGAAGTAGATAATCATTTTTGTACAGTAATGGATTATTTCTCAATATTTATGGAAAGAATGAAACTATGTGAAAAGACTGCAATGATGCTTGGATTAAAGTTTAAACTGGTTATTAATGATCAGGAAGTGATATAAATGGAGAATGATTATGGATATTGAAAGAACGATCAGAAACTTAAGAAACAACCGCTTTGATGTAACGGTGTTTGAAAACAGTAAGGAAGCCAGCGAATATCTTAAGAGTAATCTTAATGGTACTGTTGGGACAGGGATGTCAGTAACTATCAGAGATATGGGGATTTATGACTGGTTATATGAAGGTCATGAAGGTATTACATTCTATGATAGATTTCATAGTGAAAATATGCATGATGAGTTAAGGAAGTCTTTAACTGCTGATATCTTTTTAACAGGAGCTAATGCGATTACTGAAGAAGGTATGCTTTATAATGTGGATGGTACAGGTAACAGGGTTGCTGGTCTCACATATGGACCTAAGAAGGTATATGTTGTAGCGGGTATTAATAAGATAGTTAAAAATCTTGAAGAAGCTGTTAAAAGAGTTGAAGAAATTGCGGCGCCTTTAAATTGTGAAAGATTAAATAAAAAGGCACCATGTCTTATAAGTGACAAGTGTGTACATTGTAATTTCTCAGAAACTATCTGTTCTTCTTATGTCGTTACTCGAAGATCACATGTTGAACATAGGATTGAAGTTATTCTGATTAAAGAGAATCTTGGTTATTAATATGTACAGTATTGATGAATTAAGAAATATGATACTGGATCAGTTAAATACTGAAGCTTCGATATTTCCGTGCGTTATAGCTGAAATGTGCGAGGTTGATCATATGAGTGATGAAGATATTGTTAAAAAAGCCATAGAGTTACATATTATTGAGAGATACGAAGAGGATGAATAGTCCTCTTTTAGATTAAGTAAAATACCTGAATCAATCAGGTATTAGAAAGTTGATTCATAGATTTGGACATTGCCTATTGTGTTAAAAAGGGGGAAGTACTTCTAGGAGTACTGAGCACCAGTGATCTGATTGCTGAAAGTTATATTTAATTACAGTTGAATAAAGGGATTATCCTCTCTTCTAGGATTAAGTCTCAATTATAGGTTTAGACATGCTTGTAATTGAGTTTTTTCTTTTGGCAAACATAACTAAAACTTGAGATAATTTAATTAAGTTATCGCATTTATGTATAAGAATTCTAGAACATGAATAAAGGAATGTAATTGACAAAGTGGTTATAACCACTTATAATTTAAGTGTCAAATGCAGGAGATGAATAAAATGGTTGATGCATACAATAAAGCGCCGCTTTATTGCAAGCTTGCTGAGAAACTTGAAGAAAAAATCGATGATGGAACATATAAGCCAGGGGATAAAATACCGTCTGAGAGAGAGCTGTGCGATCTGTATAATGTATCACGCATGACGGTTAGACTGGCTATAGATGAACTTGAAAGATTAGGGAAGATTGAAAAGGTACAGGGAAAAGGAACATTTGTATTAAGTAAGAGTATTGTACAGAGCCTGAACAATGTGTATAGTTTTTCAAGAGAAATGGAAAAGCAGGGGAAAATTTCTTCGACAAGGATTATTGTGAGAGAAGTAATCGAAGCTAACAGTAAGATTTCTAAACATCTTGGAATTAAAGAGGGCGAAAAGGTTATATATCTTGAGAGATTAAGACTTGCTGAAAATGTTGCGATAATGGTTGAGAAAACGTGGTTTCCATATGAAAAATACTACTTTCTGATGAATATTGATTTTAATACCAAAGGCCTATACAAAACACTTGAGAATGACTATGGTATTGTGATTAATAAAGCTACTGAGACATTTAAGGCGACTGAACTAAATACTAATGAAACCAAAATGTTGAACTGTCATAAAAACCAGTATGGACTTCTGGTAAAAAGAACTTCATATATGAATGATGAGATTGTGTGTTTCTCAACGATAGTTTCTAAAGGAGATATTTTTGAGTTTACCATTCAGTTACACAATTAATAAGATATCTGTTTACTGATATCTTATAATCTAGTATTAAGTGGTTATAACGTTATTACAACATAACCATTAGAAGGGGGTAAGATGATTAAGGATTATTTAAAAGAAGAACTTGTATTAACTGATGTATCGGTTGATAACTGGGAAGATGCAGCTAAGATGGCTGGAGAATTATTGCTTAAGCAAAACAAGATTAAGAAACCATTTATTGATTCAATGATAAATGTTGTTAGGACCTACGGACCATATATGATTCTAGTTCCTAAAGTATGTTTCTTCCATGGGGAGCCAGGCGAAAACGTTAATGAACCATGTCTTTCACTTTGCGTATTTAATAAACCGGTATATTTTAGAGATTTTAATAATCAGG
>JAQYAV010000139.1 GCA_029338675.1 Lachnospiraceae bacterium | reverse complement strand
CGTGAGTTCTATATATATGTCTCTATTCAGGGTGATAAGTTTAATGAAAAGCTATATGTTGAAAAAGTAGGAAAAAGAAAACAGAACACACCAATGATGCGTATCGCAGAGGGGACTTTGGAGTTTTTTGACCATAATTCTATCCTTTCAAAAAAAGTTAAGGAAACATTAGAAAGTACAAAGGGATATCTAGATTTATGGAATCAATATGCTGAACAAGAAGGAAATCTTTTATTAGAGGAAGTTCGAAAAGTTGGTTTAATAACTGTAAATCGTGGTGCTGCAACCTTTGATAGTGAAGGTATTCATTTGCCTTATTCAGGCTTAACAAAAGAAGCCGAAGAATTGATAGCTAATGATACTTATTTATTCTTTTCAGATGAAATACCCGTGTATTTGGCAGATCGTGAAATGACATGGAGCGATTACAGAACTTTATCAAAAGAAGCAAGTCAAATAGGATATTCGATTAATAAAGGAGTACAAGTAAGGGTCAATAAAAGAAAAAATGGTGGATTTATTATTGAAACCGAGGATGGTCACCTGCCGGAACAAAAATATGTCTCATTATCTATTTTGGGAGATGAAAGACAGATAGCAAGAAGAGAAGATGCAAGGAAGAGAATTGCAGAAGGAAAAGCTGCAAATCCCGCACTAGGTTTGATTTTAGAAGGACAACTTACTGAAGAATTAGGTGCATATTCTACGAGAAAGAAAATAATGCCTTTATCTAGTTTTGTGAAGGATAAGATTTTTAAATATGATCCGACAGAAACGCAGAAGAAGGCAATAGATATTGCGCTTAATACACCGGATATTGCAATTATTCAAGGACCTCCTGGAACTGGAAAGACAACGGTTATTACTGCAATTATTGAGCGTTTGAACGAGTTGTGCGATAAACGAGAGAAAGTAAATGGACAAGTATTAATAACGAGTTTTCAGCATGACGCAGTAAGAAATGTTATTGAAAGATTAAGAATTAATTCATTACCAACAATTAAATTTGGTAAGCAAGATCGAGCTGGGGAGGAGGATCTTACTAGAGAACGAGTTATTGAAGAGTGGTGCGAAGAATACATTGCAAGGTTAAATGCAAAGAATCCTGAACTTATTGAAACTGAAAAGAGAAACAGGTTAAGTCGTTTGCATAACATGTATTTAATATATCCAAGCGATAAAAATGCCTTGGAGTTTTTGCAATGTGCAAAAGAAATCAACACTGATGTAGAACTTGATAAAAAAATAAGTAGAATGATTGAGTCAAGAAGTGTTAGTGGTGGTGACAAGACTTCAGAATTATTAATGCTTATTAGAAGATTAAGAACTACAAGAGAGGGATTTATGGATGATGGAGCAGACAATGCGGATTATCTGCTACAAAATCTTGAGGATATGGGAATAAACCAAAGCATACCAGAAAACCGAAAGATTTTTGATATTCTTGATGAGGCGGCGATGTGTTATGGAAAAGAACCGAGTGAAGAATTATTAGAAAAACTATGCGATGTGAAAACATATTTATTGGATAAATGTGTTCCTAAACCTTCATATAAAAAAGAAGTACCAGATGAAGAAATCTCAAAGATTTATAAACAAATAAATCAGAGCGTAAAAAAACATCAAGACGAGAAAGCTGCAATTTTAGCAGATTTGTTGAAGGAGTTACGAACTAATAGATCAGAGGTGGAAAGGTCTTTAGAACACTACTTGTTTGTATATTCTGCGACTACACAGCAAAGTGAAGGTGTTGAGATTAAAGAAGCTAAAGGAATAAATAAATATTCAGATGAGCATCCTGAATACGAAACTGTTATTGTAGATGAAGCTGCACGAGTAAGTCCAGCTGACTTAATGATTCCATTAGCACAGGCAAAAAAGAGAATTATTTTGGTTGGAGACCATCGACAGTTGCCACATATTTACGATGAAGAAGTTTTTGAAAGTATGAAAGAGAACGGTGAAACTGTTGATATGAACAATATCAAAAAGAGTATGTTTGAGTATCTTTTGGAAAAAGCAAGAGAACTTGAGAAAATTGATAATGTTCCTAGAACTATTGTTTTGGATGCTCAATACAGAATGCACCCTATGCTGGGTGAGTTTGTAAACGAAGTATTTTATCAACCTAATGATGAGCAGTTTGCATCTCCTATGCCGGCTTCAAATTATCAACAGTTCATTTCTAAAAAAACTCTTCCGTTGGAGTGGTATGACTTCCCTGATAAATACGGTAAAGAACATAAAGAGGGAACAAGTAGAGTAAGAGATTGCGAAGCTGATTTTATAGTTGAAAAAATTGAGTATTACATGAAATTGGAAGAAGGAAAAGATCTTTCATATGGAGTAATCACATTCTATAGCGAGCAAGTTAAAAGCATAAAACGAAAACTTAAGAATAAGTTAGGTGACGATGCAAAGCGAGTTCGTGTGGGAAGTGTAGATGCTTTTCAGGGAATGGAATTTGATGTTATCTTTTTGTCGGTTGTAAGAAGCAATGATAAGAAACCGATGGTTAGAATTGATAAGAATTCAAAGCCAGAACCAATTAATTATGATTATTTAGAAAAGTATAAAGGAATTGATAAAAAGCAGATTGATAAGAAATCAGAAGAATATAAAGAGTGGGAATTATATCGTGATAAAGTTGGAATGCAGAATTACGGCTTCTTAATATCTGAAAACAGATTATGTGTTTCTTTAAGTAGACAGAAAAAATTACTTATTGTTGTGGGAAATACTGATATGTTTTACAACGATGAATGGGGACGTATTGCAGAAGTCTGTGTACCAGGAATGAAAAGATTGTATGAACTTTGTAAGGGAGAGGATGTGATATACGATGGCCAATCCGAAAGTGTTTAGTTTATTTAAAACTAAGAATTACGCTGAATGTTTTCCTAATATTTCAGTACTTGGAAAAAAAGTCGATTTTTTCTTGGAATGTAGTTCGTATGATGTTATTTTGCCAGTCAAGGTAAAGGGTGATAGTAAGCTGGATGTATTTGAAGAAGCTGTATTGAAGTTGATTGCATATAAGACAACAACATCTGAGGATATGGCCGATATATTGTGTCTGACACCTGATTTGATAAATTTTATTATCATTAGATTACAAGAGATGGATCTCCTTAAAGATAATGGTAGGGATTTGACAGAGCAAGGAAAAAAATATATTCGTGTCGATGAAAAAATTATAGACGACGCAAATGTTGAGTTTGCACAAGCTAAAGTTTTTGTCATAAATCAGACAGGAGAAATATTGCCTTACATACAAAAAGGTGAATTAATATCTGATCCTATAGAAAATATTCAAGGGTCATTATTAACCGTTGAATATGGAACTGTGGGTAATCCGATAAGAATTAAGGGGAAAATTCTCCGACAAAACAGAGCTGATAAAAAGAAAGGAATGCTTCAAAGTTCCTCTTTAAGAGCGGCAATAGATAAATACAATAGAATAGTAAAAGAAAATATTAATTTTGATTCTATCGAATACGCTCAAGAATGGGCTATTGAGAACACTTCGTCTGATGATGTATATTTTCATATGCAAGCAGTTGTCCAAGATGGAAATGTTGATGAAATATTAGTTTCAGACGGATTAGTAGTGAATATAGACTTTGTAAATGATTATATTAAGAGAAATCATCCGGATTTTATTTCAGTTGTAAAAGAAAGAGCTACAAAGAATATTATTCAAGAATCTGAAGATGAAACGGATGAAGAAACGAAGGTTACACCTAATTATAAATACCGTGAACTTAGAAGTTTAATGTCAAGAATTAATTCTTTTTCACAAGTATATGATTGCTCAGATGATGAAGACGTAAGTGAAAACGATGCATTTGCAAGCTGTGATGAAAATCAAATGCTGAAAGCAGAGCAAAAAAAGTTTCTTTTGAATTGTTATTCAGCTTTTGAATGGAGTTTATTCTACTACGATACAAAATATCCAATGAATAGTAATGTTAGTAGCATAATTGAGAATCAAACTGCTTTTCAGAATGCTAATACATTGATTCAGATGGCGACGAAAATTGGAGTGGTAAATCCAGATAGATATGAAGAATTGTTCTATTCTCTGGATAGTAATAGAATCAAAAGAATGTTTAGAACAAATACTCCTGAATTAAGAGTTGCACTGAGTTTAGCGATTGTAACATCAGTTTATAATGGTCAGTGCGAATTTAGAGAGTTGTTTAATAAAAGACCGGGTTTGTTTAGAGTCTTGCGTAATCTGTTTAGAGAACATGGCGATTTAGCTCATCAGACTTTTACTAATGAGATAGATAAAAGAAGAAATAAAGAGATACATGATTTGTTGATTGATTTTATTACGATATTACAACCTGATTATGATATTGGAGCAAGTAATGGAGTGAAGAATAGAAGAGTGTTATCTCAAATTTCGCAAGATAAGTTAAATGCGGAAGTAAGTCTTTCTAAAAGATTAGGTGCTATGTATTATTATAATTTGTTGCCGGAAACAATAAAAGAAGAATGGATTTTAGTATCACCAGACAAGGTGCATTACCCAGAAGCAGCAGAATACTTCGATATATTGTATAGGATTATGCAGGATACATTATATTATGCTTTGAAGGATATAAGAAAAAATCCACAGCTATGTAAATCGGAAATACTTTCTAAACTAAAAGAAAAGGGTGTAGTTTCAAATAGTTTTGATACCGTAAATGAAGTTTTTGTTGCGCAGATACTAATGAGTGAAAATGGTACATTGGGTGCCAATGCAATGGTGTATCTGTATTATCAAAAAGACAATGTAGTTGATGAACTGAAGAATGTAAATTTTGTTCAGATTATTGAGCAGTTAGTTCAATTGAGAAAACATGGAAATAATGTGGCATTAAGTGTAAATACGCGGGATCTTAATAAAATTAGAGATAATATGCTCGACATTGTAAAACTGATAGGAGGAAACTAAATGAGTACTGAAGTAAAGCAGGATATAGAACAAGAAATTTCACAGGAAGTAGTACAGGAAACAGAAGTAATGCGTGAGGTTGAAACTGAAAATAATGTTGTAGAATCAACTCCAGAAGATGATATTGAAGCAGTAAAAAAAGCTCTTGAAGCAAGAGAAGCAGAGTTAGCAAAATGGCAGAAAGAATTGGCTGAGAAAGCGAGTGAGCTGGAAGCAGAATCAGTTCGAATTCATCAAAAAAATGTTGCTCTCGATGAAAGGGAAAAGACAATTGAAGAACGCCTAAAACTTAAAATTAATGCAGAATATGCTGAAGCTAAATCAAAATTATCGGAAGAACAGGCAAAGAGTAGAGCAGATTTTGTAGCAGAGTTAGATGGAAAAAGAGGTGAATTTGAAAAGAACAGACAGAAAGCTATTGCGGATCTGGATAAGGAACTCGAAGGTGTAAGAACAGAGGCAAAAAAAGAATTAGATGCCTTAAGAAAGAGCCAAGAAGCAGAGTTGAAGAAGGCAAGAGAAGATAGCGAAAAGGAACTTCAGAAACAGCGTGAGGAACAAAAAGCAAAGTTAAAAGAAGAAAGAGAGTTAGCACTGCAACAGCTTGAAACTGAAAAGGCGGAAAGGACCGCTGAATTGACAAGATGCGAGTCGGCACTTAGTAGTGAGCAAGCAAGGGTACAAGCTGAAAACACTAGAGTTGAACGCTTAGAAAGGGAACTCGAAAAAAGAGAAGAAGATTTGCTTGATCAACAGAGAATTTTAGAACGTGATAAGAGAAGATTAGAAAGAGAACGTTTAAGAATTGAGGAGGCCGATAGTAATCTCACTGAGGTTGTAAACCAGAAAATAGAGGATACTATTAAAAAGTTGAATCAATTAATAGATACGAAGAATAAGGAATTAGAGAGTTTAAGAGAACAGTTAGCTGCGACCGTTGGAGAAATCGAATTAGTAAAGAGTTTCAGAGAGGCTTATGGAGAGGATCCACAAGTGTTGATTCAATCAATAAAGCAGTTGGAGGACAGTAATAAGCAACTTCGAGATAAACTTTCTAACTCATCAGATAAAGCAGAATTAGATTCATTATCAGCAGCATATAGAGAATCAAAGGCTGAAGTAGAAAGACTTTTAGAAGAAAACAGACACTTAAGCGATTCACAAGGAAGAGTGGCTTCAATTGAAGCTCAATTCAGAACATTAGACAGTGAACATAAATCGTTATTAGCAACATGTGAGTCATTAGAAAACCAGCTAGAGGCAAAAAACCAAGAATTGGTTAGATTATCAACTCCTGAAGGTAGAGTTGCGGATAGAGATGCTCGTATTGCCGCTATCATGACTGGTGCAATGGATGATAAAAAAGATTTGGTCGGAGCTGGAGATGGATTAGATAGTAGATACAATAAGAAGGACGAGATTGCTTGGCTTGAGGATGTTTGGAAGAAGTGTGAGGAATATGGAATTAAGTTTAACAAGAGAATTCTGTATGCATTCCACACTGCCTTAAAAATAAATGAATGGTCAACAATTACTGTACTAGCTGGTGTCAGTGGAACCGGTAAGTCAGAACTTCCACGTTTATATTCTGAATTTGGTGGCTTAAATTTTTGCTCTGTGGCAGTACAACCAAACTGGGATAGTCAAGAATCTATGTTGGGATTCTTTAATTCTATCGATAATCAGTTTGAACCAGAAGAATTACTTAAGTTTTTAGTTCAGTGCACAACTGATCCTAGATACAATGAGTATATGAGTGTTGTTCTTTTAGATGAGATGAATTTGGCGCATGTAGAACATTATTTTGCAGAATTTTTGAGTAAGTTGGAATCTAGACGTGGTCTGTCACGTAATTACTTGCCCGAAATAGAGGTTAAATTAGGTGCCGGAGTAAAGCCTTATGGATTAAAACTTTCAAGAACTTTACTTTGGACAGGAACAATGAACCAAGATGAAACTACAAAGTCGCTTTCGGATAAAGTTTTGGATAGAGGAATTGTTATCAATTTCCCAAGACCAAAGAATCTTGAAAGTAGAGCAAAAATGGGACTTATTACTGACTATATCAGTGATGATAGAGCCAAACTTCATAAGGATACATGGCAGTCATGGACAAGTCATACAATTGAGTTTTCTGAAGAACAAAAGAAAGAGGTTGAGAATTATAGAATAATTGTTCAGAAAATTAATAATGCACTAGAAGAGGTTGGTAGAGCATTGGGACATCGTGTGTGGCAGTCTATTGAGTACTACATTGCAAACTATCCAACTGTTAGACAAGCTATGAATTATCAGCCTAAACAGAATGAAAAGGGCAAGATTGCATGGGTTCCAACAAATAGCGAATTAACCAGAGAATTAAAAGAGGCGATGAGGACTGCTTTTGAAGACCAGATTGTACAGAAAATTATGCCTAAATTGAGAGGTATTGAAACTCGTGACAAACGAGGAAAGAGCAGTCTTGATAAAATTGAAGACTTACTTGTAAAGCATGATTTTGCAAGCTTGCAAGAAGATTTCCAAATCGCTAGAGAACAGGGATATGGTCAGTTTATTTGGAATAGTGCAAAATACCTTGATGAGAAGGAAGAAACTGAATCACAAGAATAAAAGTAGAGTAAAGAATCATTCTTAAGCCACATACTTTTATTTAGAAAGGGTGTAGGTTATGAGACAAATCGATAACTATGAACAGTTTTGTAAAGCCTTTGAGAGTGATGATAATGAACTAAAAAAGGAAGCAAAACTGTTACTGTTTATTCAAAATTGGATAATTAGAATAATAGATTATATGGAGGAAGATACTCTCGATTATAGTCTGAAAAAAATGGTAGAGCAGAATGCAGACAAAATGTCTAATATACATACCTTGAAAGATGCACTTTCTAGTATTGTGGATGATTCGGACTTGGCATTTAGGCATCTGAATGAAAATATGCGCGAGAAGATTATTCGTGAAAATGTTCAGATGCCTGTATATAAAGTAAGAGAGATTAATAGCTATGGTCTGAATTGGTTGAGTAGACAATCTGGAAGAACAATTAGGCAAAAGGTATCTTCAGCTGGTAATTCTATCATGGCCGTTCAAAGAAGAATGAGCTTTGATACAGCGGAAAATAGGCTGTTTGTGGCTTTTGCAAAGGAGATATTTGAGCAATTAAATACTAAGTTGGAAAGCTTGGGAGAAATTGATCCACGACAGATAGTTGAAGAAGAAGATATGCGAGACGAATTGGCAGTTTTCTTAAGACGAGATGATATTGCAGAAGTAAGAAGATGGGAGAATTTACCACCTAATAATACACTTCTTTCCGATCAGAATTATAAAAAAATATGGCATGCATGGAACGAAATGAAAAAATTGGATGAACGCATACAAAAAGATTCTGATTATATGGGAGATCGTTTAGCAACTATATTTTTTGTTGAATTGTTAGTTTATTTCAGAGAAATACTTCAAATACCACAGGAACCTGTAGAGGTCGATTATGATGAGTACAATGTGTATTTGTGTGAAAAACAATTATTTTGTTTGGATGGAGACGGAAAAACAGTTCAAATTAGTAAGGACAATAATCATATATACCTTAGCTCTGCAAAGAAAGATATTGATGTAGAATTTATAGGTAATAAGCTTATTGTTAGGGTAAGCAAAGAAGAAGACAAAGAATATGAAGTAACACAAGATAAGATTTACACTTATGTGAAATTTATTGCGACAAAATTGGGAGTAGGATTATCAAAAACAAATTCTATAGTGCAGAGAAAAGAGGCACAAAAGTTTCAGAATATTGTTGTTGATTTATTTTCATTACATCCAAGCTACATAGGTGATGATGCATCATATGAGAAATTAACAGAAAGATTATTACAACAGAAATATACTGGAAGAGACATTGATGGTGATGAGAGAGATTATTATATTCCATGTGATAATTCAAATGCTATCAAAATGATATCTGGGGTGACTGATACTTATACAATTCCGTTTGCTGTAGATAATGGTTCAATGGAGCAGATGAAACGTCTGGTTCACATGATGGAAAATTATATTGTGACGGATTCATTCACTTATGTTTTTCCAGATGCTTATAATGAACTTCAGTTAAGTATGGTTCATAAAGCAGCTAGAATGGTATATAGAAGAGTTAGAAATGTACCATTAAGTATAGGAACTGCCTTTAAATTTCAAACAACCGATAACTTTAGAAATAATTTTGAACCAGGAGATTTTCTTTTGGTCGTAAATCTTATAGATGATGAGGTGACATTTACTTTAGTTGCGGGTGAACATGATGAAAACCTTGAAAGTGAAATAAGTGATTATAAAGGAATTGTATGGGAAAGACATCCTACTTCGACAACTCTTTTTAAGGATGAAATTGATAATAATATCATTGATTTCCTAACAAAAGCAGGCTGTGCTAAGTCGGAGAAAATATATAAATTGCTTGGCTTAGATGGTTTATGCGATGAAGTAGATAATTTGAGTGTATTCTTCGGTAATGAATGGTTTCAAGTAACATCTGAAATTAAGCAGATAGTAGAACGATTTAAATTAAATATTACTGATGCGATAGCAGAATTCCTTATGCGTAATAGATCTGTTGTTCGTGGAGCAAATGTTCATGTTGTTTCGCTTGTCGACAATCTAATATATAAGGGAAGTATGCCATATTATTGTATTGATAAACAAGCTGTTTTAGAAGGTTGTAAGGAGTTAGAAAGACTAGAGCAATTAACAGATATATCGTTGTGGCATGACCATCTTCCTACATTAGCAATTAAGCTGATGTATGGAAAGTTTGACTTAATTAAAAATGCAAGAGTTGAGCCCAAATTTGAGGAAAAACAGAGTATCCCAATTATGGGAACATTTACATTGCCAAAAAAATGCAAAGAATACCATTTTAATTTAGTTCAAGACGAAAATGCCAGAAAGATGCAATATGAAGCTGTTATTAAAAATCCAGCATTTCCGCTTAACCATGATGTGGAATGTGACTTAATCATGACATATCAATATGGAGCTGAAGAGCCATATGAATTGGTTTTTGTTCCAAAAGATTCTAAAACGGCAGGTTTTTCAGAAGCAAAAGTTAAATGGTTTAGACTTGAAAAATATGATACAGAAGATTTGGAAGCACCGGATTTCCCTGCTAAAATACCATGGGCTGATTTGCAGCGTTATCCTGGACGAAAAGGTGATGTGATTAATGTTTTTGATGTATTGGATGATGAGTTTAAATTATTGAATGAGGGATATTATACCTTTGATATTTCAGATACATTTATGAGACAGGATAAAGACGGCAAGTGGTTTGGCGAGTTCGTTTTTGAAAAAGATGGAGAAGATGTAAAGGTTCAATGGTCGCAAAGAGATTGGGATCGAGATTCTACACCACCACAAACTATATCAGAAATCTCATGTTGGATTGTTCCGAATGTGTATGAGAATAAAAAGAAGAGTGGTAAGAGATATAGAATATCCAATTTATGGGATGCAAGGACAAGAGATAATTTATGGTTTACAAATAGAAATGGCGGATATCAGTGTATTGTAAACTTTGATTATGATGGAGAAATGGAAACAATAGCTATTATTGATCAAAAGTTTGATATGCCGGATAGATTTCATACTGGAATAAATGATATTACATTTGAAGTGCGTAAATTACCTAATGGTAATTTGCAGGCTATTAATATTCATGATGAAGACGGTCCGGAACCGTTAAAGAAGTTTAATGCCATAAATATTTGTGAGGGCGGAAGTACACCTGTTCCTCCTAGATTTTTTACAAATGCTTATTATGGAAAATGGATAAGAACCTTGTTTGCTAATAATCGTTCTTTAGCTGAGAGAGAATGTCCGTCTGATTTTCAAAAGAGCTTTGCAAGGTCCGTAAACAATTGGGTTAATTTGTTTTATCAGTACCGTAAGCCAAATGATAAAAAGGAATTGTTTACTTTGCTTTCATTGGCTGCTAAGGATATTGGAAAAGATTACTATGAAATGGCCTATGAGTTATTAGAAATGTATAGATATGGAGAGTTGGATGTACCGTATGAAATTGGTTGTGCTTTTTGTGACTTAACCAATGATATGCAGAAAGAACTCATGGATTTTACCTTAAGCGAAGTTGCCGAAGCTTATGAAGCTATAGGTATATTAGCAAAGGCAATTTGGCATAATGAACAGTTCGTATATAATGCTGATCCAGATTTGCTACTGAATAATTATTTTCCTAAGGCGGTAGATTATATTGGTGATGCTCTACGACGTTCAAGAGGAGAACGTGTATTAAAGGAAGATTTAGAAAATGTTAAGTATTGTTTAGAGTATATTCTTGGTATCATGAGATTACGTAATTTGAATGATTCGATGATAACTGATAAATACTTATCATTGAATAACTCCAAAATGCAGGAACTTTATAAGTACCTTGAGGTGATGGCTGACAATAATACAAAGATATTTTCGTTCTTAAAATTAGAGATAACTTCTAAAGGTATTTACGAAAAAATATGTGATTTGTTATATGTATTATTCGTATATGTTACTGGCAATAATACTGAAGGTGAAATTAGAATATCTCTAAATATTGATGATTAACTATACAAGCGAGGCAGGACGAGCGTTCTGTCTTGCGTTTGTTGATGTGTTTACTTAAGGAGAATAGTGAATTTGAATTTCGATATGTTCCCGTGTACGAGCGATCCCCTAAAAATGGGGTATTGTTATCCATAGTGTTTTCGCAACCCATATTGAAAATGTAGCATTACTAGTTAAAAAAGAATTTATATAATTAAATTATTGTTTTATTAAATAGAAAATTAAGGGGAGCTTTTATTTAGAACATTTTTGAATCAAAGCTCTCCTTTTTAATTAAAGTGATAGGATGATTACATAATCTATATTTTTATAAAATAAGGAAATATGGTAACATATTTATATTGTATTTTACATTTTTACTATTTAGATGAATAGAATAATAAAAAAGATATATTAGAGTTATTTTATATATGGCTGAAATTAAATTTGTTAGCTGCTTGAGAGAAAATATTATCAATATTATTGAATAAGTAAAGTGAATGAGAGGAAAAAGGATGACAGAAAATTTAAATGATAACTTATATTATGATAAATCTGATATAAAAAAAGATATAAAAAGAACTGCTGGTAGATGTGCCATGGTTTTATTTATTTTATCAGTTTCTACATATGCTTTTGGAGGAATAATACAATATATATTAAAAATACGAGCAGCAAGTTTAGGAATTAATATAGCAAGTAATGTAGAAACAGGTACAATACTTGGAGTATCTAAAGAGGCTTATAATTTCTTTATGGGGTACCTACCATGTATATTAGGAGATATACTTGCTATAGGAGTAGCCTATAAAACTATGAATTTAAAATTCAAGAAAGATCTATTTTGCAGAAATAAGGCTCCTTTTAAATTTATAATACTTGGATCTACATCATGTGTTGCTGTAGGTATGATTTCAAGCATAATCTATGTTATATATTCTTCAATTATTGAAGCTCAGGGATTTACTATACCATCACCTGATTTTACAATACCTACTGAAACTAAGTACCTGGTTTTATTTATTTTGTATACTTGTATTATTGCGCCTATATTTGAGGAAGTCATATTTAGAGGATTTATATTAAAAAGTATGATGAAGTATGGAAATCTAACAGCAGCTATTGTTTCGTCTATTATGTTTTCAATGTTTCATCTTAATCTGGTTCAATTTATAAATCCTATACTTATGGGAATTATATTCTGTTTTATTACGATAAAATCAAATTCAATAAAATCATCTATTATTGCACATATGTTTAATAATTCACTAATTATGTTTACATCAGTTCTAGGACTGCTTAATAATCCAACTATAGAGGGAATTTATTCATTTATCTATTTTTCATTAGGGTTTATTGCATTTTATATGTTTGTAAAAACATATTTTAGAGATTTTTTAGTAACTTTAAGTGATAATAATACTGAGTTAAGTATATTGAAGAAAATAGGATATTCTTTTACAAGCCCTTGGTCTATAGCATATATAATTTTATATATAATATTAGTAGGGGGGATGATGATTATATTAAATATGTTGAAATAATATACTTATTATAATGTCGTGTAAAGTTATATCATACCAATAGTTTTGATATTTTAAATGAGGAGGATTTATTTTGGCAGATAGTAATTTATTAGATATAATAGAGAACTTGGAAGAAAATCTTATAGGAATATATAGAGAACTTCACCAATATCCTGAACTTTCAAATGAAGAATATAAAACAACTAACATGATAAAAAAATTACTTACAGATGTTAATATAAATATAATTGAGTTAAATATAGGCACAGGATTAGTAGCAGAGATAAAAGGAAATCCTAAGGGACCTGTTATTGCACTAAGATGTGATATAGATGCACTTCCAATAACTGAGGAAACTAATCTTAAATATAAATCCAAAATAGATGGTAAGATGCATGCATGTGGTCATGATTTTCACACTGCAGTCATGATTGGAGCAGCATATTTAATTAAAAAGTATGAAAAATCACTTCTTGGAACTGTTAAAATAATATTTCAAGCTGGAGAAGAAAGTGCAGATGGAGCAAAGAATATAATTTCTACAGGAGTTTTAGATAATGTGGATGTAATATTTGGTATTCATTGTATGCCTGATGTAGAAGTTGGAGTTTTAGGGTTAAAAGAAAAAGCTGTTACTGCAGCAGTAGATAGATTTGAAATTAAAATTCATGGAGTTGGAAGTCATGCAGCTAGGCCAGAAAAATCAGTTGATCCTATTGTTATTGCAACTAATATAATTGTAGCACTTCAGACTATAGTTAGTAGAAATATTAACCCAAGAGATAAAGCGCTATTGAGTGTTACACATATTGAATCGGGCAATACATGGAATGTAATACCTGAAAATGCTTTTATAGAAGGAACAGTGAGGACACTTGATGAAAAAGTTAGAGAACTTATACCTAATAGAATGAAAGAGATTGTAGAAGGAATAGCTGAAGCATTTGATGGACATGCAGAGCTTACATGGCATAGAGGATCTCCAGCAACAAATAATGATAAATATTGGACAATCTTTTGTGGAGATGTTGGAAAGAAGATGGGGTATAAGCTAGAAAGAATATCCATGGGACTTGAAGGGGAAGACTTTGCATATTATCAGAAAAAAATAAAGGGAGTTTTTATTACTGTAGGGACAGGGATGTCTCATGCACACCATCATCCAGAATTTATGATTGATGAAAAAGCTATACTTCCATGTGCAAAATATTTTTCTAAACTAGTAGAAGCAGCACTACATGAGTTAACAGCTAATAATTAATAATATTTTAGAAAAATACTATGAAAATAATAAGATTTAAGGTCATATCAAAATTTGATGTGATCTTTTTTAATTTAATAAAAGATAAATTATTAGAATAAGGACAAGTATGTTTGACAAAATATAAAAGAAGAATATAATATAACACAAGGACACCCCCCTGGGGGTGGGGAGGTATAAAAATGAGTGAAGAAAGAAAAAAAGCATTACAATCTTTAAAAACTGCCAAAGGTCAGATTGAAGGGATAATAAAGATGATTGAAGATGATAGATACTGTATAGATGTTGCAAATCAGCTTATGGCAGTTCAATCATTAATTAAAAAAGCAGATTTAATGGTACTTCAAGGGCATTTGAGACACTGTGTAAAGGAAGCGTGTGAAAATAATAATTCTGAAGAAAAGATAGAAGAATTTAATAAAGTTCTAGAAAAGCTACTTTCTAAGTAGGGGGAAATTACATATGAAAAAAACATTTAAAATAGAGGGTATGACATGTGCAGCATGTGCTAGCAGAGTAGAACGGTTTGTGAGAAAAATGGATGGGGTAGAAGAGGCAAATGTAAATCTTGCAACAGAAACTCTTAATGTAACATTTGATCAGAATAAGGTTAATGATGATGATATTGAAAAAACTGTAGTTAAGTCAGGATATGGTATTAAGAAGAATATTAAGCATTATACATTTAAGGTTGAAGGAATGACATGTGCATCTTGTGCTAGTCGAGTAGAAAGAGTTACTAGAAAGCTTGATGGAGTAGAAGAGGCAAATGTAAACTTAGCAGCTGAAACATTAAGCGTTACCATTGATGAAGATCAAGTAGGATATGCAGAAATAAAGGCTGCAGTAGATAAAGCTGGATATAAACTTATTCGAGAAGAAGAAAGCAAAAATGAAGAAGATAAAAAAATGAGTGCAAGTCAAAAAATGTTAATTAGATTTATCGTATCAGCATGTTTTACAGTCCCATTACTTATCATAACAATGGGACATATGCTTGGAATGCCACTTCCATCTATAATAGATCCAATGAAGAATCCTTTGAATTTTGCACTTATACAAGTAGTTTTAACGTTGCCAGTAATGGCAATGGGATATAAATTCTATAATGTAGGACTTAAGAATTTATTTAGATTAAGCCCTAATATGGATTCTCTTATTGCTATAAGTACTTTAGCAGCATTTATTTATGGAATTTTTGGCATATATAAAATACATGTAGGTGAAACAGAATATGCAATGCACTTGTATTTTGAATCAGCAGCAGTAATACTTACTTTAATTACATTAGGAAAGTATTTAGAAGCAGTTTCAAAGGGAAAGACATCTCAAGCCATAAAAGCACTTATGGGTCTTGCACCAAAGACTGCTACTGTAATAAGAAACAATGCAGAAGAAGTTATACCTATAGAAGAAGTAGTGTGTGGAGATATAGTTGTAGTTAAACCTGGAGAGAAATTACCTGTAGATGGTGAAATTATAGAAGGAAGCACATCTATTGATGAGTCAATGATTACAGGTGAAAGCATACCAGTAGAAAAATCTGTTGGAAGTGCTGTTATTGGAGCTAGTATAAATAAAACTGGATTTATAAAATACAAAGCTACAAAAGTTGGGAAAGATACAACTTTAGCTCAAATTGTAAAATTAGTTGAAGAAGCTCAGGGCAGTAAAGCGCCTATAGCTAAACTTGCAGATGTAATATCAGCATATTTTGTACCTACAGTAATAGGTCTTGCTATATTAGCTGCAATAGGATGGCTTATAGCTGGTGAAACACCTGTATTTGCACTTACTATATTTATAGCAGTACTTGTAATTGCATGCCCATGTGCATTAGGTCTTGCAACTCCAACAGCTATAATGGTTGGTACAGGAAAAGGTGCAGAATATGGTGTTCTTATAAAAAGTGGGGAAGCTTTAGAAACAGCTCATCAAATTAAGACTATAGTTTTTGATAAAACTGGTACTATTACAGAAGGAAAACCTGTAGTTACAGATATA
>JAQYAV010000138.1 GCA_029338675.1 Lachnospiraceae bacterium | reverse complement strand
ATAGATTACGATATTGGTTTAGCAACGTTTTCGGTAAAAGTGATAATTACTGTAGAGGCTTTTGCCCTAAGTGCAGATATTACGAAGTATGTAGAGCAGATAAGAGCCTAGAGGACATCAGGGATGAGGCCGGGTGATATTAATTGTTTATTAGCAGAGGATATAAATACTTGTCCTCACTATGACAATATCCATCATGAGTGCAAGGATATGGTTAGAGAATGTGGGATGTTTAATAAGCATTACATGAACTCCAAGAGAAAATATATCCGAAAGCCTCGATGGTATGAGAAGTATTATAATAGAAATAGTTTTATAAGATGAAAAGGCTTGCAATTAAAAAAGGAGAAGTAATTAATATGCTGGAGGAGTATAAGAATACGCCGTTTTCATTGGAAATTATAAATATTTAAGGTAGTTGAAGTGCTACTGTAAATGTCAAAAATCGAGGATTTTACCGATAAAGCGGATATAAGTCATCATTGATTATATGCTATAATTAAATAGATTGTTAAAAGATTTGAAGAATGATGAAAAATAGTGTTTGTAAAATGGAGTGAACGTTATGACAGATGTTGAAAAAAGAGAAGCTGCAAGGATGCTATTTTATAAGTGGAAAGATAGAGGCAAAGAGGACGAGGATGACAGATCATATTGGATTGATATAATGCAAGATCTTATGGGAGTCGATCATGTGACAGATAAGTTGGAGTTTCAGAAGAAAGTTGTCGGTCCAGATGGAAATACAAAAAGAATCGATGTCTATATTCCGTCTACAAAGGTATTAATCGAACAAAAAAGTCTTAATATAGCTCTTGATAAACCGCAATCTGGTCATAATGGAATGACACCATATGAACAAGCAAAAATGTACGATAATTCTTTGCCTCATTCAGAGAAAGCAAGATGGATTATTCTGTCAAATTTTCGTGAAATATGGATATATGACATGGACGAACGTGTTCCAGAGCCAACGAAGATAGAAATATCAAATCTTCAAACTCAGTACATAATTCTTGAATCGGTTCTTATTGCAAAAGAAAAGAAGACTGTTACGAAAGAAATGGAACTTTCTCTAAAAGCTGGTGAGCTTGTTGGGAAAATACATGAGAAATTACAAGAACAGTATATGGATCCTTCTTCGGATGATGCACAGAGAAGCCTAAATATTTTATGTGTTCGTCTAGTTTTTTGTTTATATGCAGAAGATGCTGGCTTATTTGGTGAAAGAGATGCCTTTAGTAGTTATATTGAGCAATATGATCCAAAAGATATAAGACGAGTATTAATTGATTTATTTAAGGTATTGGACACGCCATTAGATAAAAGAGCTGACTTATATTTTGAAGATGATTTATTGGCATTTCCATATGTAAATGGTGGGTTATTTAAGGAAGAAGATATTATAATACCAAAATTCACAGAAGGTATTAAGGATGCTATTATTGCATCTGCTAAGTTTGATTGGTCAGAAATATCTCCAACTATTTTCGGTGCTGTTTTTGAAAGTACATTAAATCCTGAGACAAGAAGAAAAGGAGGAATGCATTATACCTCTATAGAGAACATTCATAAAGTAATAGATCCGCTGTTTCTTGATGACCTAACAAAGGAACTTGATGGAATATGTAATATTCAAGTTGAAAAAAATAGAAAGAATAAATTATTAGCTTTTCAATCAAAGTTAGCTATGCTTAAGTTTTTCGATCCTGCATGTGGATCTGGTAATTTCCTAACAGAAACATATATTTCAATTAGAAGATTAGAAAATAGAATGCTCAAAGAGTATTTTAGGGGACAGATGGTTTTTGGCGAAGTTGAGCCCATACAGGTTACAATTAGTCAGTTTTATGGAATAGAGATAAATGATTTTGCTGTAACTGTTGCTAAAACTGCGCTTTGGATTGCAGAAAGTCAAATGATGAAGGAAACAGAAGATGTTGTACATATGAATCTGGATTTCTTGCCATTAAAGACTAATGCATACATAGTGGAAGGAAATTCACTTAGGATAGATTGGGACGAGATTATTCCAAAGAATGAATTATCATATATAATGGGAAATCCTCCTTTTTCAGCAGGAAGAAGGATGGGAGAAAGCCAGCGAGATGACATGAATTTAGTTGCAAGCGATTTTCCGAAAAACGGTGAGTTAGATTATGTATCTTTGTGGTATATAAAAGCAGCAAGATATATGGCATGTACAAAAATAAGAGCAGGTTTTGTTTCAACAAGCTCTATCGTTCAAGGTGAGCAAGTTATCTTACTTTGGAAGATTTTGTTCGAAAAATATAATTTGGACATTTTTTATGCTATTCGATCATTTAATTGGGAAAGCGAAGCTTCAAGTAAAGCTGGGGTCCATTGTATAATAATTCTCTTTACAATTACTAATTTAGTTACATCTAAATACATTGTAGACGGAGATAATAAAACGATAGCTTCTCATATAAATGGATATTTGATGGATAGTGAAGACTTATGGGTAGAAGGACAAAAAAAGGCAATCTGTAACGTTCCAGCAATTAGTAATGGAAGTAAACCATTGGATAATGCTATTTGCGCATTTTCGCCAGAGGAAAAAGAGAGTTTTATTGCTGCCGAACCATTAAGTGCTCCATATTTTTACAAGTATATGGGAAGTAGAGAGTTTATTAATAATATTGAAAGATGGTTTTTACTTATAAATAGGATTCCGCCTCATGAATTATCTCAGATGCCTTATGTTAGACAGAAGTTGAAAGAGATTAGAGAGTATAGATTGTCTTCAAATAGTGCACAGACTATAAAACTTGCGGAAACTCCAGCTAAATTTCATTTTGAAAACATGCCTACTAAAGAATATTTAGTAATTCCACAGACTTCATCTGGAAGACGTCGTTATATACCAATTGGATTTTTAACACCAGATGTTATGGTAAATAATAAGCTTCAAGTAATGACAGAGGGTGGTCTATATGAGTTTGGTATTTTATCATCTAATATACATAATGCATGGTTAAGAACTGTTGCAGGCAGATTACGAGAAGATTTTACTTACTCAGTTAGTGTGGTATACAACACATTTCCTTGGCCAGAACCTACGGCAGAACAAAAACAAAAAATAGAAGAAACCGCTCAAATGATTTTAGATGCAAGAAATCTTTATCCTGAAGCTAGTCTTGCTGATTTATATTTAGTAGATGCTGACGGGTTAGAGTATATGCCAGACGAATTAAGACAAGCACATAAAGCTAATAATGTTGCAGTTATGAAAGCATATGGATTCAGTGTAAAGGATATGTCAGAATCCGATTGTGTGGCAAAACTCATGAAGATGTATCAAGAATTAACAAAGTAAGTATATTTTAAACGAGCGTTCATTTTGATACTTGAAATCACAAAAGAGAATGCTCTATAGTGAATTATGTGATATTATAATATTAAGTATAAGTTTGTAATTGGAGAAGTCATGTTAATATATCTTGATAATTGTTGCTATAATAGACCATATGATGATCAAAGCTATATGAGAATCAATTTGTAAACGCAAGCAAAACTTCATATTCAAGAACAGATAAAAAATGATGTATATCAGTTGGCGGCTTCTTTTATACTAATCTATGAGAATGAGTGTAATCCGTATGTTGCAAGACGAACATCAATAAGCACATACTTAGGTGACAACGTTTCTGAGTATGTAGGAGAAGAAGGTAAGGCTGAAGTTATTAAGACTGCTGAAGACATTATGAAGACTGGAATTAAGATGAAGGATTCATATCATCTTGCGTCAGCTATTTATCTAAATGCGGATTATTTTATTACAACAGATGACAGAGTAAAGAAATATTCAACAGACAGGATTAAGATAGTTGATCCGATAGAATTTATTAAACAAGAGGAGGAATAAGTTATGGATAGTAATGCAGCTATTATGGACAAAGGAATAAGATGCTTATTAATGAATCTTGGAACTGT
>JAQYAV010000137.1 GCA_029338675.1 Lachnospiraceae bacterium | reverse complement strand
ATTATAAACTCTAGCTTATAACTAAGATCCTATCTACTGTTTTGTGTTTCCATTCTTGGAATAGGATTTTTCTAAATCCTTGAAAATCTCTTAAAGAATTTTCAGGGTTGTCATGTTATTAATATGTCAAAGTTCATTATTTGTTGTCATTAGCGACAACTCATTCATAATATCAAAAAGCTGTTTATTTGTCAACAACTTTTTTATTTATTTTTACTGCTGTTTCTTAATCAATCTCTGTTTTTCGCGACAGCTTGTTTAATATACCACTATGTTTTTTAGAAGTCAACACTATTTTGCTGAATTTAATAATTTTAACCTAAATTATTCTTTAAGCTTTTTATTATTATATTCAACTTTATTTTATAAGCTTTTATGTAACAAGTATAATTATGTATTTATTTAATATAATGCTAACAAAAATAATAACAATTTTATTTATATTTTAATAGTTTATATATTTTTTATTCGAACATATATTACTTTGAATGTTTTATTATGTAAAAAATCATAAATATATCTTTACTTAAATATTATTTAATTATCGTATTAGTTTACTTATATATTAGCAAAATCTTTTTTTCTTTTACTATTTTCATTAATTTTATTTTTATCTTAACTTTTATTTTCTCTTCACTTTTAATATTATCTTTTCTGTTTACTTTTGTGGCATTTATTATTTTTTATTTTTATATTTTTATTTATATTATTCTAATTCGTATTGATTAATAGTTATACTTAACTTTTATCAATAAAAAAAGAGATTGAATCAATATATAATCCAACCTCTTCTTCATCATTATAAATACTTTAATTATTTATTATAGTTAACAACTTTACCGAAGTCTGCCTTAAGTGATGCTCCACCAATTAAACCACCATCAATATTTGGTTTTGCAAGTAACTCTGCAGCATTTCCAGCATTCATAGATCCACCATACTGAATACGAACAGCATCAGCAGTAGCCTGATCATACATTTCAGCTATTAATTCACGAATTCCCTTACATACTTCTTCTGCCTGATCTGAAGTTGCAGTCTTTCCTGTACCAATAGCCCAAATTGGCTCATATGCAATAACAATATTTTTAACATCATCAGCTGAAACATTTGCTAAATCAGACTTAATCTGAAGTCTAATCCAATCCATAGTTACACCGAGTTCTCTTTGTTCAAGTGATTCTCCACAACATAAAATTGGAGTTAAACCAGCTTCAATAGCTTTAATTACTTTCTTATTAAGGAATGCATCATCCTCATTAAAGTAATCGCGACGCTCTGAATGTCCAATAATAACATATTTAACACCAGCATCAACTAACATAGGAGCACTGATTTCACCTGTAAATGCACCACTATCTTCTACATACATATTCTCAGCACCAACAGCTACATTAGTACCCTTTACAGCTTCAACAACTGGTACAATATCAATTGCAGGAACACAGTATACTACATCTACATCATCATTTACTACGAGTGGCTTTAACTCTTCAACAAGCTTAAGTGCCTGCGAAGGAGTCATATTCATTTTCCAGTTTCCTGCGATAATTTTTCTTCTTGCCATTTCTTAATTCTCCTTAAATTTTATATTTGCCTTAACATAACTTATTAATCTGTCAAAACTATCAAAATAAATTACATTGAAATATATTAATTTGAAATTGCATATATCCTTTAAGAAACAGATAAACACAAAATTGTTCTAGAGTACTATACGTACTCTAGAACTTGTAATAGCATTATTATTTATCGTTAGCTGCAACCACACCTGGAAGTTCCTTACCCTCAAGGAATTCAAGTGAAGCTCCACCACCTGTTGATATGTGGCTCATCTTTCCACCGTATCCAAGCTGATTAACAGCAGCGGCTGAATCTCCACCACCAATTATTGTTGTTGCATCTGTTTCTGCAAGAGCAGCAGCTACAGCCTTAGTACCCTTTGCAAGAGTAGGATTTTCAAATACACCCATAGGTCCATTCCATACAACTGTCTTAGCGGATTTTACTGCATCAGAATAAAGCTCTATAGTCTTTGGTCCAATATCACAACCCTCTTTATTTGCATCCATCTTATCAGCGTCAAATACTGTTACATCAATAGGAGCATCAATTGGATTAGGGAAATCATCTATCATAACAGAATCAACTGGAAGTAATAATTTCTTTCCAAGCTTATCAGCCTTCTCCATCATCTCCTTACAATAGTCAATCTTAGTTTCATCAACTAATGACTTACCTATTTCATAACCCTTAGCCTTTAAGAATGTATACGCCATACCACCACCAATAATGAGTGTATCACATTTCTCAAGTAAGTTTGAAATAACATTCAATTTGTCAGCAACCTTTGCACCACCAAGAATTGCTACAAATGGTCTAACTGGATTTTCTACAGCATTGCCAAGGAAATCAATTTCCTTTTGCATTAAGTATCCAACAACAGCTGTATCAACTAACTGTGCAACACCAACATTTGAACAATGAGCTCTATGAGCAGTACCAAATGCATCATTAACAAAAACATCACAAATACTTGCTAAATCTTTGCTAAATGCCTCTCCATTCTTAGTTTCTTCTGCTCTAAAACGAGTATTCTCAAGAAGAATAACATCTCCATCATTCATTGCAGCAACTGCAGCCTTTGCATTTTCACCTACAACTTCTGGATCAGCAACAAATTTTACATTTTGACCAAGAAGAACTGATAAACGCTCTGCAACTGGAGCAAGTGTTTTAGTAATCTTATCCTCTTCTGTTTTAACTTTTCCAAGGTGTGAGCAAAGGATAACCTTTCCTCCATCTGCAATAAGCTTCTTAATTGTTGGAAGAGCAGCAACAAGACGATTTTCGTCTGTAATCTTTCCTTCAATAATTGGTACGTTAAAATCACATCTGCAAAGAACTCTAAGTCCCTTTACATTAATATCATCAACTGATTTCTTATTTAATGACATTGATAAATCCTCCTTAATTGATTTTAAAAAAGGTCCGATCCCAAAAGACCGGACCTATTAGGTCTGAATTAAATCTCAGTTAATTAAGCTAACTCAGCGAAGTACTTGATTGTTCTAACCATCTGGCTAGTGTATGAGTTCTCGTTATCATACCAAGAAACAACCTGAACCTCGTAAAGATCGTCAGCAATCTTAGCAACCATAGTCTGAGTTGCATCAAATAATGAACCATATCTCATTCCAACGATATCTGAAGAAACGATTTCTTCCTCGTTGTAACCATAAGACTCTGAAGCAGCAGCCTTCATAGCAGCGTTGATTCCTTCCTTAGTTACATCTGAACCCTTAACAACTGCAGTAAGAATTGTAGTAGAACCAGTTGGAACTGGAACTCTCTGTGCAGATCCGATAAGCTTTCCGTTAAGTTCTGGAATAACTAAACCGATTGCCTTAGCAGCACCTGTTGAGTTAGGAACGATGTTAACAGCAGCAGCACGTGCTCTTCTTAAATCACCTTTTCTATGTGGTCCATCAAGTACCATCTGATCACCAGTATAAGCATGGATTGTTGCCATGATACCAGACTGGATTGGAGCGTAATCATTAAGTGCCTTAGCCATTGGAGCTAAACAGTTTGTTGTACATGAAGCAGCTGAGATAATCTTATCATCCTTAGTAAGAGTATTCTCGTTAACGCTGTAAACGATTGTAGGAAGATCATTACCAGCTGGAGCTGAAATAACTACCTTCTTAGCACCTGCATCGATATGAGCCTGTGACTTAGCCTTTGATACATAGAAACCAGTACACTCAAGTACTACATCTACATCAAGCTGTCCCCATGGAAGGTTCTTAGCATCTGCCTCAGCATAAATCTTTAATGTTTTTCCACATACAGTGATTGTACCAGCTTCATCATCAGCTGAAACCTGGTCAGCATACTGATACTTACCCTGTGATGAATCATACTTTAATAAGTGTGCAAGCATTGAAGGCTTTGTTAAGTCGTTGATTGCAACTACTTCATATCCTTCTGCGTCAAACATCTGTCTGAATGCAAGACGACCAATACGTCCAAAACCATTAATTGCTACTTTAACTGCCATTTTATATTCCTCCTAAGTTTTGAAATAATATGATTTATAAATACTGCAATGGCTTGCAGTAGTTAATCTGTGATTATTCACAAAAACATAATAACTTCTTTTCATTTAAAATTCAAGTGTTAAATTAGTAATTTTTTCTGTTTTATCTTGTAAAAAAATACTTTATAATTATTGTATTTATTTCAAGGAGGTATGGATATGTTTCCAGATTATCATTTACATACATCATTTTCTTCTGATTCTGATACACCAGTGAATGATGTTATAAAAAAAGCAACTTCTATTGGTATGAATTCAATTTGTATAACAGATCACTATGATATGAATTTTCCTATAAATCCTGATGAACCAGAATTAACATTCGATTTAGATTTAGATGCATATAAGAATGAATTGTTAAAAATTAAATCTACTCTTAATTCTTCTATGAATTTAAAGATTGGTATTGAGCTTGGAGTTATGTCTACAACTTGTCAAGAATTAGAAAATTTATTAAAAAACTCAAATTTTGATTTTGTCATTGCAAGCTCTCATATTGTAAACGGATTAGATCCCTATAACAAAGAGTATTTCTACAATAAAACAGATAAGCAAGCCTTTGAAGAGTATTTTGAAACAATACAATATAATGTTAAACATTTTAAGAATTACAATGTATATGGACATTTAGATTATGTTGTTCGTTATGGAAAATCAAAATCACTAAATTATCATTTTAATGATTATTACGATTTATTCAAGGATATATTAACAACAATAATACATGACGGAAAAGGCATTGAAATCAACACTGGTGGTTTATATGCTGGATTACCATTTGCCCATCCACATCCTGACTTATTAAAACTCTATAAAGAGCTTGGTGGGGAGATTATCACTGTTGGAAGCGACGCACATATTACCTCCCGTATTGGATATGAATTTGATTATGTTAAAGAGTTATTGTTATCTAACGGTTTCAAATATTACTGTACATATTGTAATCGTAAACCAGCATTTAATTTAATTGAAACAGCATAAAAATCTTAATTACGATAAAATTTAATATAATATTCGATTTATTTATCATTTAATCTGATACCACTCTTTTATTTACAAAAAAAGAACTTACACTAGTATCTAATAGAATCACTAGCATAAGTTCTTTTTTATTTAGTATTCTTCCTCGACCTCTTCTTCACTTATATCAGTTTTAGGTTTAGAAAGTCCCTCTATTTTGATGCCATTTTTTTCTGCATAATCCCATAATGCTGCATGAATAGCCTCCTCTGCCAATAATGAACAATGTACTTTGACAGGTGGAAGTCCATCAAGTGCTTCCATAACAGCCTTATTAGTTACTTCTAATGCTTCGTATATTGTTTTGCCTTTTACTAATTCAGTAGCCATACTACTTGTTGCCACTGCAGCTCCGCATCCAAATGTCTTGAACTTAACATCACGAATTACCTGATTCTCATCGATATCAAAATATATTCTCATAATATCACCACATTTTGCATTGCCAACTGTACCAACACCACTAGCATTCTCTATCTCTCCTACATTTCTAGGATTTTGGAAATGATCCATTACTTTCTCGCTATACATTGATTGTTCCTCCTCAATTTAACTATCGTAAATACAAATTAGCTATTCTTCCTCATATAATCCTCATATAAAGGCGACATACTTCTTAAACGTTCTACTATACTCTTTAACTTTTCAATTACATAATCCATATCTTCTATTGTGTGTTCCTCATTAATTGTTATTCTTAATGAGCCATGTGCAATCTCATGCGGAAGGCCAATAGCAAGTAATACATGTGAAGGATCTAATGAACCTGATGTACATGCTGATCCACTAGATGCACAAATTCCAGCCATATCAAGCATAATTAACATTGACTCTCCTTCAATAAACTGAAAGCTAAAGTTAATATTATTAGGCAAACGATTGGTTCTATGACCATTAAGTCTTGTAAAAGGTATCTCTTTTAATACTTTATCAATCAAATAATCTCTTGTTTTTGTCTCTTTTTCAATTCGCTCATTCATTGTTGCTATTGCGATTTCAACAGCCTTACCAAAGCCAACAATTCCAGGTACATTTTCAGTTCCCGCTCTTCTACTTCTTTCTTGACCACCGCCATGAATTAAGTTTAGAATTTTTATTCCTTTTCTAATATATAAAAATCCGATTCCTTTAGGGCCACCTAATTTATGACCACTTGCAGACAACATATCTATATTCATTTCTTCTACATCTATTGGAAGCTGGCCATAGGCCTGAACTGCATCTGTATGAAATAATATTCCATTTTGCTTTGCTAATTCACCAATTTCTTTAATTGGTTGTATTGAACCTATTTCATTATTAGCAAACATTACTGAAATCAATATTGTATCTGGCCTAATTGCATTCCTTAAGTCATCTAATTTTATTATGCCATTTTCATCAACATTAATATAAGTTACATCAAAACCTTCTTTTTGTAAAAACTCTCCTGTATGAAGGATAGCATGATGCTCAATCTTTGTTGTAATAATATGTTTTCCCTTATTCGCATACGCACGAGCAGTTTCTTTAAGTGCCCAGTTATCTGATTCAGATCCACCTGCAGTAAAATAAATATTTGCAGCTTCTGTATTAAGTGAGTCTGCAATTATTTTTCTTGCATTATTAATTGCTTCTTTACTTTGTGATGAAAATCTATATACACTTGATGGATTACCATATTTTTCTGTAAAGTAAGGCAACATAGCTTCAACAACTTCTGGTTTTGTTGCGGTAGTTGCTGCATTATCTAAATAAAGAAATTTCTCCATTATCAATTCCCCTTCCAAATATATAACTACAAATTATGTTCTTTATTGTTGCACCCATAACTTAACACCCATATTAGAGAATGTCAATAAATAAACATCGTTATTTGCCCTTATGAAATTTTTTATCAAAAAGACATATTATTTCAGTAATACTACTATCACTTTGATTATATATTTATAATAAAACAAAAAAGGCCATGATATGTCTAAAAGCAAAATAATCAAAGGTACTTTTATTCTCACAATAACAGGATTAACAACAAAACTTCTAGGATTTATCAACAGAATTTATCTCACTCGAATTATTGGTATTAAAGAATTAGGTATTTATCAAATGATTTTTCCTCTATATATTCTATGCATTTCAATTTGCACGCAAGGAATTTCTACTATTATTTCAAAGCAAATATCATTTTATAACGGGAAAAAGCAATATGAAAATGCAACTAAATGCTTTGCCATATCAACTATTTTTTCTATATTTCTAAGTATTTTTACATATATATTTATTTTTATTTTGTCAAAGCCAATTAGTATATATGTTTTAAAAGTAACTAAATGTCAAAAATTAATAACTACTATTTGTATTTCATTACCTTTTATTTCAATCAAAGCCTGTATAAACTCATATCTAGTTGCAAATAATAAACCATTATATAGCGGTCTTTCTCAGCTTATCGAACAAATATCACGAATATTAATTATATATTTTCTTTCATTTAATTCATATCACAATACTTTAGATTCTTCCCTTGCAGTTACAGGTGTTTTGTGCGGTGAAATTATTGCGACAATTTTTTCTATATTTATATACTTATATTATGTTATTTTCAAAAATAAATTCACAAGTTACGAAAAAAAAGCAAACAACAAATATAACCTTTCATTCACATATTTGTCAAAAAACATTGTCCATGACTTCATTCCATTAACAACAAACAATCTCTCTCTTACATTATTCTCTGCTGCTGAAACAATGTTTTTACCATCAATGTTAAATATGTTTTACAAGGATAGTTCTTTATCAATCAAGTTATTTGGAACAATATCTGGAATAGTAATTCCATTTTTGCTTTTCCCTGCTACAATTATTAGTTCTTTATCTACAATTCTTCTTCCATCATTATCTTATGAATACGCAAAAGGTAACACTGAAAAAATATATAAGCTATTCAATAAAATTGTATATTTTAGTTGTTTTTTAGGTGTTGTCGCATGGTTTACATATCTTTTATTTGGAAAATCAATTTGCTTCTTTACCTTTAAAAGTATTACCGCTGGAGCTTTACTATCAAAAATGAGTTTCATTTGTCCTCTAATTTATCTTTCATATATTCTTACTACAATAGAAAATAGTATAAACAAAATATCTAATGCTATGCTTTTTAATTTGATATCTATTTTTATCCGAATATTTGTATTAATTTTTTTAGTACCAAAACTCGGCTTAAATGCTTATATTTTAGGAATGGCATTTGCGTATTTCACATTATGCATATCTCTTTATATTAGTATTAATAATTCTCTTTATAAAAAGTATTAATACATTTATGCAAAGTATTCAAAAAGATTTACTTCAAAACAAAAATAGAGTTCTATATTTAATATAATACAGAACTCTATTTTTCAGACAACTTGTTTTATTAATTCAATCAATCTATTATACTCAAAATCAAACTTGTCCAAACATGAATAATTACTTATAGGCTTTTTGCTCCTAAGCTGCTCTGTCAATTCCATTGTTACTTTACTAAAATCACCAAAGCCCATATTAGTACAAAGCCCCTTAAGAGAATGTACATACCTAAAAGCTATGTTCCAATCCCCCTTATTAATTGCATCATGAATATTTTCATAGCTATCGTCTTCTAAAAACATAACTACAAAATCTTTTGCAATCTGTTCATCCTCAAATAAATCAATTACTCGATTAAAATCACCATGAATTTCTTCATACAACTCCCATACAGTCATTGACTACCTCCAAAACTATCTCCATTCATAAGGTGTCTCTTGATAAACATAATAGTTAAGCCAATTTGTATAAAGAGTGTTGGCATGACAACGCCATGATTTAACAGGTTTATTATCGGGATTATTATCAGGATAATAATTGCAAGGTATTTCAGGATTAATTCCTTTATCTAAATCTCGTCTATACTCTTTGTCAAGTGTCATAGTATCATATTCTGGATGCCCTGTAACAAAAATATTTTTACCATTTTCACCAATAATTAAATATGGTCCAGTTTCTTTCGACTCTGATACAATTTCAAGATTTTCGTTGCTTATAATAGCATTTTTATCAACACCAGTATATCTTGATTGTGGTACGAAGAAGGAATCATCAAAGCCTCTAACAAGCGGTGTTCTTTTATGGAATGTATAATGTTTATATATTCCAGATAACTTCTTATCTAAAATAATTTTCTTTATTCCGTATCTGTAATATAGTCCAGCCTGTGCCCCCCAACATATATGTAATGTAGAGGTTACATTTTTTTCAGACCAATCCATAATTTCAGTTAATTCTTTCCAATATTCCACATCTTCAAACTCCATTAATTCAACAGGCGCACCTGTAATAATAAGTCCATCCCATTTTCTGGATTTTACTTTAGAAAAATCAGTATAAAATCTTTCGAGATGTGATATAGACACATTCTTCGATTCATAGGAAACAGTTCTAATGAAGGAAATGTTCACTTGAAGCGGAGTATTTGATAAGCTTCTTAACAAACATAGTTCTGTGTCCTCTTTCAGTGGCATTAAATTAAGAATCAGAATATCCAATGGTCTAATATCCTGCTTTACCGCACGATTTTCGTCCATTACAAATATGTTTTCCTGTTCTAATATTTTTTTTACTGGTAAATCATTATCTATTTTTATTGGCATATTAAATACAACCTTTCATAATTGTTATGTTCAAATCATTAGTCAAACTAATTACTAAAAATAGTTATATCACTAAATACTTATAACTTCAAGAAATCTTCTTCAGAAATAATTGAAACACCAAGTTCATTAGCTTTCTTATTTTTTGAGGATTTTGAAGTAACATCATTATTGATTAAATATGATGTTTTTGAAGATACACTTCCTGATACTTTTCCTCCTCTTTTCTCAATAAGTGTTTTCAACTCTTCTCTGTTTGTAAAATGATTCAAAGAGCCTGTAATAACAAATATTTTATCTTTTAAGTCTTGTTCTTCATTATTTTCTTCAATTACAATTTCAATTTCCTTAAGTAATTCTTCAATTAATTTTATATTTTTATCATTTTTAAAATATGCAACAATCTCTTTTGCAATAACATCTCCAATTTTTTCAACTTGAATAAAATCTTCCTCTGTTGCATTTAGTATTTTTGATATGTCATTATCGAAAAATTTGCATATTAATTTTGCTGTAGCACTACCAACATTGCCTATTCCTAGGCCATGTATCAATCTATGCAACTCTGTCTTTCGAGATTTATCAATAGATTCCATCATGTTTTCATATGATTTTTCACCAAACCCATCCAACTGTATAATCTCTTGTTTATACTTATCTAATCTATATATATCATATAGCTCTCTCAAAAATCCATTATCAATAAATTTCTCAATTGTCGCTTCTGATAATCCTTCAATATTAAGAGCATTTCTCGAAACAAAATGAGTAAATAGTTTAACAGACTTTGCTGGACATGACTCATTAGGACAAATTAAAGTTTCTACTTCATTTATAGAGTTTATTTCAGTCTTTCCTCCACATGCAGGGCATACTGTTGGAATAATTAAATTATTGCTACATGTTAAATTCTCACTAATTTGAGGGATTATCATATTAGCCTTATAGACTTTTATTGTATCTCCAATTCCTAACTTAAACTGCTTTACAATACTTACATTATGCACACTTGCTCTACTCACAGAAGTTCCTTCAAGCATTACGGCATCGAAAACAGCAACAGGATTTATCAAACCTGTTCTAGATGGACTCCATTCAATTTCTCTTAGTATTGTTTCTGCTTCTTCATCCGCCCATTTGAATGCTATTGAGTCTCTAGGGAATTTTGCAGTTCTACCCAAGGATTTACCAAATTTAACATCATTAAATGAAAGCACCAAACCATCTGATGGAAAATCATTAGCTGCTATCTTATTTGAAAACATAGCAACCTTTTCGTGGATTGTATTTTTATCAACAATATAATGTTCCACTACCTCAAAGCCAAGTTTCTTTAAAAAATTAAACTTACTTACTACTGTTTTATCTATTTCGTCATCACCAATATCTAGCATATTAAACGCAAAAAAATGCACATTTCTCTCAGCTGTAATTCTATTATTAAGTTGTCTTACTGTCCCACTACAAAGGTTTCTAGGATTTTTATATTTAGCATCAACATCTATTATCTTATCATTTATCTTTTCAAATTCCGAATAAGTTATTACTGCTTCCCCTCTTATAACTAGTTCTCCATTAAAGGATATTTTTTGTGGAATATTAGCAAACACCTTTGCGTTATTTGTAATTACTTCTCCAATTTCACCATTGCCTCTAGTAACTGCTTTCACTAATTCTTTGTTATTATATGTTAAAACAACAGTAAGACCGTCCATCTTCCAAGATAACACGCCTTGTTTATCCATTAACCATGTTGAAAGTTCATCAACATCTTTTGTTTTATCCAATGAAAGCATTGGTGCAACATGTGCTTCTTTAGGTAGCTCGCTTAAAATTTCGTAACCAACTTTTTTAGTTGGACTGTTTGCCAATTGCATTCCTGTTTCTGTTTCCAATTGACATAATTCATCATATAATTTATCATACTCAAAATTGCTCATTATTTCAGTATCATCCTGGTAGTATGCTTTTGATGCATAATTAAGCAATTTAACAAGTTCTTTTATTCGTTCAACTTTATTTTCTTCTCCCACAATAATTTCCTCCAAATTATTTTTCTCCAATCATTTCTCTTAATTTCTTTTCTTCTTCAAAAGTTAATTTTCTATATGTTCCTGGTCTTATATTTTCTAATTTTATATTCATGACTCTAATTCTTTTTAAATGAACAACTTTATAATCAAAATAATCGCACATTCTACGAATTTGTCTATTAAGCCCTTGAGTCAGAATTATCTTAAATGTTCTCGTACCAGTCTTTTGTACTTTACATTTTTTAGTAACAGTGTCCAAAATAGGAACTTCTCCACGCATTCCTTGTATAAACTCTTCAGTAATATCTTTATTTACACGAACATTATATTCTTTTTCATGATTATTTCTTGATTTTTGGATTGAATTAGCAAGTTCTCCATCATTTGTAAGAAGCAATAACCCCTGCGAATCCTTATCAAGTCTACCAACATAGTATACTCTTTCTGGAAATTCAACATACTCAAAAATACTGTCTTTATCTGCACCTTTTGCAGTGCATACCTGTCCAATAGGTTTATTATATGCATAAATTACCGTCTTAACATTATCTTTAATTACTTTACCTTTATATTTTACAATATCCCCAAATGATACCTTGCTTCCTTGTACTGCTAATTCCCCATTAATTGTAATTTCACCATTAGCTATTAAAACATCAGCCTGTCTCCTTGAACAAACACCAGAATCACTCAAAAATTTATTTATTCTTTTTTCTTCCATTTTTTAATCCTCAACACTTTTGATTTATTTTTTTAATTTAATACTTGAAAAAACGCAATTGTCCACTTATAATAGCTTTATTATTTAAACGAAAGAGGTATATTATGGACAACATTGATAAAGAACTCTTATATTTATTGCAAGAAAATGCGCGTTATCCACTTAAGCATTTGGCTAGCAAAGTATTTCTTTCTTCACCTGCTGTATCAGCTAGAATTGAACGTTTAGAAAGTAGTGGAATAATAAATGGGTATCACGCTTCTGTTTCACCTCTTGCTTTAGGTTATCATATAACTGCTTTTATTAATATGGCTTTAGATCCAAAATTAAAGCCAGAATTTTATCCGTTCATTTCCGCTTGTCCTAATGTTTTAGAGTGCAATTGTGTTACTGGTGCTTTTTCAATGCTAATAAAGGTATGTTTTCCTAGCACAATGGAATTAGACACATTCATCGGACAGCTTCAGCAATTTGGCAATACAGAAACACAAATTGTTTTTTCAACTCCTGTTGAACACAGAGGCATTGATGTTCGTCAAATTAAATGTGACGAACCAAATCAATAATAACATATTTTAGTGTATGTATCAAAAAAATATGGCGTGTATTATAAGATTATACTTATATACACGCCTTAATTTTATTTAACTAATTTGAAGAATTAATTGTATTATAGAATTCAGCAAAAGTTGGGTCATTCTGAACACAACTATCAACATTTGTTTTTACATCGCCATATAGTTCCTGAATATCAGGTGAGTTAGTTCTTTGAGCAATGTAAGCATTAACCGCATCATCTTTATTTGCATTATCAATAATATAGCCATTATCTGTTTTCTTCAAATAAAACTGTGTAATATCTAACGGTTTGCTTTCAACATCTACTATATCCAAATTGCATGTAACATAAACTATAACAGCATCATCTGTGTATCCTGGAACAGTATAGCAATTTATATTTGCATAATTCTTAACTGCATTTGCTCTTCTAATATACTTATCCATATTATCAAATTGACTAGGATCTACAACTAAGCTTTGAAGCTTACTCTGATCACATACAACCAAAGCAGAATAATATTCTGACATCAAAGAATTAATTCTAACATCAGAATTAATCTGATATTCCAAATTTTTTTCACTTTCAGTAACTACTGTTAATTCTTTGTTTTCTTTTGTTGGAAGAAAATCTTTAAAATAAAACACAAAAACTAAAACAAACAAAATTAAAAGCAACCATGCAAGAATCAAACACATTACAAGCAAGCTTTTGTTATTCTTTTTATTTTCTTTCATTTCTTTTGTTATCTCCTTGTAATTTATCTGGTTAATATAACCTTGGTAAATATTTATATAGCAAAATGCTATATATACTGCACCAGAGAGGAATCGAACCTCCGCACATGGCTCCGGAGGCCATTGCTCTATCCACTGAGCTACTGATGCATAACAAACATTTTATCTCTTTCTAGCTGTTTTTTCAACTCCTCAATACTTTCGAATTTATATTCAGGTCTTAAATAGTCAACGAATTTAACCTTAATTGTTTTACTATATATATCACCGTTAAATTCTAAAATATGAGTTTCAATTATAATATTATCATTTCCACCAACAGTAGGATTATACCCTATATTAGTAATGGCTTTATATTCAATACCATCAATAATTGCTTTTGTTGAATATGCACCTTTAGGTGGTAAAAGCTTATTATCATCCACACAAATATTTGCAGTTGGAAAACCTATAGTTCTACCTAATTGTTTTCCTTTAATAATTTGTCCAGAAACAGAAAATTCTCTATCCAAAAACATGGATACTTTTTTCATATCTCCTTTTAATATTAACTCTTTAATATATGTAGTGCTAACAACAGTATCATCAATTTGTAGCTTTTCGAATGCAATAACGCTAAATCCATACTTTTCACCCATGGATTTTAGATATCTAACATCACCTAAACGTTTATAACCAAATCTAAAATCTGCACCAACAACCACATATTTTACATGAAGCTTATCTATTAAAATACTTTTCACAAATTCCTCAGGAGACAAAGCAGCAAAAGATTCTGTAAATTCTACAATAACATTCACATCAACTTTTTTACTGTTTAATATTTCATATCTCTCACTTGGAACATTAATCAGCTTGTTACTTTTTATGTCTATTGTTAGGACAACACTTGTAAGCTGTTCATTTTTTGATAATTCAATTATTTTATTAATCAAAAGCATATGTCCCTTATGCAATCCTTGAAATTTGCCTAACGCTACAACAGAATTGCCAACAGAAACATTACTCAAGTTATATTCCTTCAAGTTAATTTCCTCACAAATATATTATTACAAAAACATTTTATATGGTTTTAATACTTTTTCTTTCGAAACATATTTATATAAAGCAAGAAATTCATCATTCAAATATACTCTAATAATTTGTCCATCTGAAAAAGAATTAGTACAAGAATCAAATGCTTTAATTTGGTTTTCAAATAATATGTTACCATTCATAAGATATTTTTTATATGATTGTTCAATATAATAAGCATCATATTCTTGTAATAAACTATCAAGAGGTTCTATAACCTCTTTAATTTTATCTTCATTTACTAAACTTTGAACTTCATTTAATTTAAGCGAATTGTCGATTGTATTTCCATGAACAACAGTTCTAACTAACTGTTTAAGTGTCGCTCCACATCCAAGTTTTTCGCCAATATCTCTACAAAGACTTCGAATATACGTACCCTTCGAACAACGAACACAAAATGAAACTTCATCCTTATCTATTGTTATATCGGTAATTTCAAATATTTCAACCAATCTAGGTGTACGTTCTATGATTTTTCCTTCTCTAGCATACTCGTATAATTTTTTTCCATCTTTTTTTATCGCAGAATACATAGGTGGAATTTGTTCATAAGAACCAATAAAGCTATTTATCGTTTCAATAATATATTCTTTAGAAAAACTATTATCATATCCCTTAGCACTTATTACTTTTCCCGTTATGTCTTCTGTATCTGTTTCTAATCCTAATTTCATAACAGCCTTGTAACATTTATCATGTACTGTAAGCATATCAACAAGTTTAGTTGCTTTTCCAAGACATACAATAAGCACACCTTCTGCCATAGGGTCTAAAGTTCCAGTATGTCCAATTTTTTTTTGTTTAAGTATTCCTCTTAACTTGGCTACAACATCAAACGATGTATATCCTTGTTCTTTATATATATTAATTACTCCGTTAAACAACTTTTTCTCCTTAAATATATGGTTTCACTTCATCAATAATACATTTTTTAACATGTTCTAAATTACCTGTTATTTCAAATCCTGATGCACGTATGTGTCCACCACCGCCATACTTTACAGCTATTACACTGACATCAACGTAGGAAACAGATCTTAAACTGCACTTAAATATACCTGAATTCAATTCATACAATAAAGCAGCAACTTCTACACCATCTGTAACACGAAGCTTATCAATTATTCCGTCAGTTTCTTCTTTTCCACATTCAAACTTTTCAAATATTTTTTTGGTTATTGCAGAAATTATCAATTTTCCATCAAAAAATAATTCAGAATCTAACAATGCTTGACCAGTTAATTTATTTTGCTTATATGATACTTTATAAAAGGTTTCATCAATTACATACTGGGATCTAGCACCTTTTTCAATTAATTCACCTGCAATACACATAGTTTCTTTTGATGTAGAAGGATATTTTAATACTCCAGTATCATGTATTATTCCTAAATATATTGCTTCCGCTACTTCTTTGCTAATTTTATCACAATCTAAATGTCTATATAAAATTTCGCAACAGGAAGAAGCATCCTTATCACAATAAAAATAATTTCCGAATCCTTCATTGCTTCTATGATGGTCTAAACATATTGTATCTTTAGCTCTATCATAAATGCAATAAAACTCTCCATGTCTATCTCTTGCACCACAATCAAGTGACACTGCTAAATCATATACTTCTTCAGAAGGTACATTTAAAATTTCATTGGCTCCGGACAAAAATTTAAATTTGTCCGGAATTGCCTCTAAAAATACTATAGTTTTTTTATCCAAGAAATTATCACATATATAATTATATAATCCAAGACAAGCACCAACACAATCCCCATCTGGTCGAATATGCCCAATTATAGCAATTGTTTTTGCAGCCTCAATTTTTTGAATAAATTCTTCCATATATTATTCTTTTTCTCCTAATACTTCATCGATTTTTCTCGACATCTCAATACCATACTCTATAGAATTATCCATAACAAATGTTAACTCTGGAGTATTTCTTAAATTTATACTACGTGCTAATTCTCTTCTAATATATCCTGTGGCGCTAACTAAACCAGCAAGAGTATCTTTTGCAGACTCTTTATCTCCAAGTACACTAATAAAAGCCTTGCAATATTTTAAGTCTGGTGTAACAATAACGTCTGTTACTGATGTCATAGGATTAATTCTAGGATCCTTAATTTCCATACTAATAATCCTACTTAACTCACGCTGCACTTCACCATTAACTCTTTGATTTTTATGACTCGTTTTCTTCAAAATAAATCAACTCCCTATCTTGGAACCTCTTGCATGATATATGCTTCAATTTGATCTTCTTCTTTAAGATCATTGAATCCATTTAATACAATACCACATTCGAATCCAGCTTTAACTTCCTTAACATCATCCTTAAATCGCTTAAGTGAAGCTAATTCACCTTCAAAGATTTGTTCTCCTTCTCTAGTTACTCTAATCTTTGAATTTCTTGTAATATTTCCATCTAATACGTATGAACCTGCAATTGTTCCTACACCTGATGCTTTGAAAATACTTCTTATTTCAGCGTGACCAATAACTTTTTCCTCAAATATAGGATCAAGCATACCCTTCATAGCCGACTCAATATCTTCAATTGCATTATAAATTACTCTGTATAATCTAATATCAACTTTTTCGCTTTCTGCAACAACACTTGCCTGGTTATCCGGTCTAATATTAAATCCAATAATAATCGCATTTGATGCTGAAGCAAGAATAACATCTGATTCATTTATTGCACCAACACCTGAATGGATACATTTTACTGCAACTTCCTCATTAGATAACTTTAACAAGCTTGCTTTAACTGCTTCAACAGAACCTTGAACATCTGCTTTTATAATAAGATTAAGGTCCTTAACATTGCCTTCCTGAATCTTATTATATAAATCATCAAGAGACATCTTTGATTTAGTATCAGCAATGAGTTTTTCTTTACCTCTTGTAATGAATGCTTCAGAAATCTGTCTAGCTTCCTTTTCATTTTCTACAGCCATGAAAATTTCACCTGAATTAGGAACACCATTCAATCCAAGAATCTCAACTGGCATAGAAGGTTCAGCTTCCTTAACTTTGCGTCCCTTATCATCAAACATTGCTCTTACTTTACCATGAACATTACCCATAGCAACGCAATCTCCAACTTTAAGAGTTCCTTTTTGTACTAAAACTGTTGCAACAGATCCACGACCTTTATCAAGCTGTGCCTCAATTACAATACCTCTAGCCTTACGTTTCTTGTTAGCTTTTAACTCAAGTATCTCAGCAGTAAGAATAATCATTTCAAGAAGATTATCAATACCTTCCTTTGTATGAGCAGAAACAGGACAGAATATTGTTGAGCCACCCCAATCTTCTGGAACAAGCTCATATTCCATTAACTCTTGCTTAACTCTGTCAATATTTGCACTTTCCTTATCGATCTTGTTAATAGCAACAATAATTTCAATTCCAGCTGCCTTAGCATGGTTTATCGCTTCAACTGTCTGTGGCATAACACCATCATCAGCAGCAACAACTAGAATTGCAATATCTGTGGACTGAGCACCTCTCATACGCATCGCAGTAAATGCTTCATGTCCTGGTGTATCCAAAAATGTAATCTTCTCACCATTGATTGAAACAACTGACGCACCGATATGCTGAGTAATACCACCAGCTTCGTTAGAAATAACTGAAGAATTACGAATAGCATCAAGCAATGAAGTCTTACCATGATCAACATGACCCATAACACAAACTACAGGTGGTCTTGATGTCATTAATGATTCATCTTCTTCATCTTCTCTAAGAATTTCCTCAATTACATCTATTTTTTCTTCTTCCTCAGCAATAAAGTTATACTCTAATGCAATGTCTGCTGCTGTATCGAAATCTAAATCCGAATTAACATTTAACATTTTGCCAGCCATAAACATCTTTTTTATTAACTGTGCAACAGGAACCTTAATTTTAGAAGCAAGCTCACTAACTGTTAATACCTCTGGAAGCTTAATCGTCTTAATAACTGGTTCAACAACTTCTGATTTTTTAGGCTTTTGAGCCTGATTTGTATTATTATTTGTATTATTATTTCTATTATTATTGTTTCTATTATTGTTGTTATTGAAGTTATTTCTGTTATTATTGTTTCTATTATTGTTGTTATTGTTATTATTTCTATTATTGTTATTATTTCTGTTATTGTTATTATTACTGTTATTATTGTTGTTATTATTGCTATTATTGCTATTATTGTTGTTATTATTGCTATTATTATTGTTATTATTTCTGTTATTGTTGTTATTATTGCTATTATTATTGTTATTATTTCTGTTATTGTTGTTATTAATGTTAATATTGTTATTTCTATTGTTGTGATTATTATTCTTTGCTACATTACCATTTCTGTCTAAATTATTGTTTTTATCAAAATTAGCCTTATTATTACCTTGCTGACTAGACTTATTGTTTTGATAATTCGCATTATTTTGATTATTTTTATTTTCTTTATTTATAGCAGGTTTTGCTGATTGTTTTTTCTCTGGTTCAGAAGCTTTATCATTTTTGTCCTCTTGCTTTTTTGCAGCTTCTTTTATTACTTGTTTTTCAACATTTTCTGCTGATTTATTACTAGATTTACCTAAATATATATCTTTAATATATTTAATTAAATCTTCGCTTACACTGCTTTGTGCTTTCAAGCCTTCTTTTTTATCACTAAGTTTAGCAATCAATTCGCTGCTGGCTATAGTTTTGCCTAATTCATTTGATAACTCTTTCGCCAATTCATGTACTCGCATTGATTACACCTCCATATCTTTACAACTATCCAATTTAATTATAATCTGCCTAGCAAACCCTTCATCAGTTATTGCAACAGTTTTTCTAGATTGCTTGCCAATTAATTTACCAAGGGTATCTCCATTTAAGCATATTCTGTATGGTAGATTATAATAATCGCATTTATTAATAAACTTCTTACATGTATTCGCTGATGCATCCTCTGCAATTAAAACTAAAAATGCAGTCCCATCTTGAATAGCATGTTCACACATAAACTCTCCACTTACCACTTTACCTGCTTTAGCAGCAATAGATAAAATGCCAAGTTTCTTATATAATACCAACAATTACATCAACTCCTCGCTGATAGCATCATATATCTCCTCTGGAATATCTACATTTAACATTCTCGAAAATGCATTTGATTTTCTTGCTTTATTAAAACACTGTATATTAGGACATATATATGCGCCTCTTCCATTTTTTTTACCTGTTTTATCTAAACAGATTTCATTTTCTGGAGTTCTAATTATTCTAACAAGCTCTGGTTTAGTTTTTCTTTCTTTGCAACCAATACACTGTCTAAGTGGAATCTGTTTTGCCATTAAGAATTACTCCTCATTCTCGTAATAATTTAATTATTCGTCATACTCATCATAATCTTCTTCTGCATCTTCGTTACTATAATCTTCCTCAAAATCATAGCCAAGTGCTCTAGCCTGAGATTCACTCTTAATATCAATCTTATATCCTGTTAATCTTGCTGCAAGTCTTGCATTCTGACCTTCCTTACCAATTGCAAGTGACAACTGATTTTCTGGAACAACAACTCTTGCACTCTTTGTCTCAACATCAACCTTAACAGAAATAACATCTGATGGACTTAATGCATTCTTGATATAAACAGCTGGATCCTCGCTCCAATTAATAATATCAATCTTTTCGCCCTTCAAATCCTCTACTATATTATTTACTCTATTTCCAGCTAAACCTACGCAAGCTCCTACTGGATCAACATTAGGATCATTTGATTTTACTGCAAGTTTTGATCTAGAACCAGCTTCACGAGAAATGCTCATTATTTCTACAGTACCATCAGCTATTTCTGTGATTTCTTTTTCAAATAATCTCTTAACTAATTCAGGATGAGTTCTTGAAACAAGGATTTTGAACCCTTTAGTATTTTTCTTAACCTCAACAACATATAACTTGATTCGATCACCAATATTATATCTCTCGCCTTTAACTTGCTCATTTTCACTTAAGATAGTTTCTGTCTTTTCATCAATGCTAATATTAATATTATTGCCTACAAATCTTTGAACAACACCTGTAATAATATCTCTTTCCTTACATGCAAATCTATCATATATTGCGTTTCTCTCGCCTTCTTTGATAGCTTGAACAATTATACTTCTAGCTTTCTGTGCAGCAATTCTTCCAAACTCTTTTGATTTAACTTCAAAAGAAACATATTCACCAAGTGAAGCTGTTGGTTTCATAGCTTGTGCTTGATATAAAGAAATCTCACATACATCATTAGCTACTTCCTCAACAACAAGTTTCTTTTGGAAAACACTAATATTTCCAGTTACTCTATCCATTGAAATGTCAATGATAGCATCTTTTCCGAAATCCTTTTCACAAGCTGATGCCAAAGACTTTTCAATAGCATCCATAATTACTTCCTTACTAATATTTTTTTCCTTTTCTAATTGATTTAATGCGTCAATTATTTCTGACATTTTCTTTTTACCTCCTATTATTTATACAAATGCCAATCTAATTATTGATATGTCACTTCGTTTAAGTACAATTGTTTCATCACTGTTTTCATCAACAAGGCTAATTTCATTTTCTGAATAGCTTTCAAGATATCCAGATATTTCTTTCACTCCATTAATTGCTCTGTAAAGCTTAACTTCCACAAGCTTACCTATACTCCTCTTGAAGTCTTTATCTTTTTTTAAGGGTCTTGTTAAACCAGGAGAACTAACTTCAAGAATATATGCTTCTTCGATTTTATCTTCTGCATCAAGCTTTTCTTCTAACGCACGACTAATCAAAACACAATCATCAATATTAATTCCGCCCTCTTTATCTGCAAAAACTCTTAAGTAATAATCCGAACCTTCTTTAACATATTCTACGTCTACCAATTCAAAATTATTATCTTTAATTATGGGTGTAACTAGACTTTCACAATACTTTTCAATTTCACCTTTCTTCATTTCTTCCCACCTCTTTTCTGCAAAAACAAAGAGCGGGTTTTTCCAAACCCACTCTGTAAAATAATATATAAGTCTATTTGATTGTAACACTTATATATTTTTTTTGCAAGTATTTTATTGCTTTATTTGTAACAAAAGTAAAAAATCAATAATTCTAAATTAAGGAGTTGTCCCCTTTTCAAGTAATTTTATTTCAATTGCCTCTAATCTTTTTCCTTCACCAGTTGTTCCTGCTAATTCTCCATTACTAACCCATGGGAGCCAGCCATATTTTTGACAATGCACTCTATAAAACACATCATATTTTTCACTAATCTCTCCTGATAATTTTATTTCAATAGCTTCTAATCTTTTTCCTTGGCCAGTTGTTCCTGCTAATTCTCCATTACTAACCCAAGGAAGCCAATCATATGTCTGACAATGTACTCTATATTCAATATTTCCATCATACAAATTATCTGCAATAGAAATTTTAATAGCTTCTAGTCGTTTAGATTGTCTTGTTGTGCCATTGGTTTCACCATCATAACTTTTATTTTGCCAGCCATATGTCTGTACATGACAATTATAAGATATTTTTCTGTTAACATATGGCTTAGTAGTATCTCCAGGGGCTGCTCCACCTTTTTGAACAAGTTTAATCTCAATTGCCTCAAGTCTCTTTGCAAAAGTTGAACTTCCAGCTGCCTCGCCATTTTTTGCCCAATCTAGCCAACCAAAGCTTTGCACATGAACTCTATAAAATACATCATACTTATTGCTTACTTCACCTTTTAATCTAATTTGGATTGCCTCCATTCGTTTTGCTTCGCCTTCTGTACCACTCATAGAGCCATCTGAAACCCAAGGCATCCAACCATAACGTTGACAATGCGTTCTATATTCAACACTACCTTTGCCAGCCTTGCCACCAAGGGAAATTCTAATTCCTTCTAAACGCTTTCCCAAATTTGTTGTACCCGAAAGCACACCATCATTCTTTTCATCCTGCCAACCAATTCCTTGAATATGAGAAGAATAATATATATAACAAGGTTTATCCCCATTCTCATTATAATTATTTACTGCATTTTTTAGATTATTCAATTCTTCTCCAACATATTTTTTTATCTTATTATCTTTTGAGGAATCTCCTGTTAACATTCCATTATTATAATTGTTATTAACAAGGGCGTAATCTAACCAGGCATATCTAAATAATGCATAACCATTATATCCATTATTTTTCAAAATTTTGTATTGTTCGGATAAATTACTAGATTTCTTACTCCAACCAAGGTCTATACCATTATCTATTCCACATTTATATAACGCAAATCCAACATACATAGGTAAATTCAAAGAATTTAATTTCTTCCATTCTTTGATTCTATCAGTATACATTGTAAGCATTTTACCAGTACTTGATTGATAATTATCTGACCAATATATTTGAGGCATAATATAATCTATGTACCCAACTTCAGATAACCATGTTGCAACATCTGCCCCCTGGGCATTGCAATTTCCAATATTACCTTGAGGACTAATTCCAAATTCACACTTGTTATCTATTTTCTTCAAAGAAGCATATACACCCTTTACTAATTCGTTGACATTCTTCTTTTTCGCATTCTCATCTAAATTAGGACAAAGACCACTAACATAAAAATAATCATCAAAATGTATTCCATCAACATTATAATTTTTAACAATCTCATTTACACCATCAATAATCAACTGTCTGGCATTTCTATTGCCTGGGTCTAAAGATAATTTTTTTTGTCCATCCCCACTATCATATTCCACAATACACGACTTGTTTTTTTTATAAAAAGATGTTTTCTTGTATTTTTCAGTACTTGAAGTTCCATTACTTAATCTAAATGGATTAATCCATGCTTCAATTTTCATTCCTTTGCTATGTGCTGTTTCAACAAAAATCGAAAGCGGATCATATCCAGGATTTTTTCCACTTGAATTAATATAGTATGACCATGGATATATATTTGAATTATATATTGCATCTCCCATTGGTCTAACTTGAAAAATAACTGTATTAACTAAGTTTTTCTTCATATTTTCACACATATTATTTACTTTTCTTCTAAATGTTTTCTCATCTGTGTCACACAAATAATGTTGTATATCTAAAAATGATACCCAGCATGCTCTTTTTTCGTTGTCAGATGGTGCAGCATTTACTATCTGCTGTTGATTGGATATTACTAGATTGCTAATCAACAGAAACATCACCAAAATAATTGAAATTTTACGTTTTGAAGTCATTCTCATCGTTTACCTCCCAAATATGTCTCATATATTCCTTCAAACATCTTGTTTATACTATCACAATATTACAAATGAGTAAATAATAGGATTAATTTGCCATTAATCTAATTAATATTGTTATTTTTATATTTATTTTTTTATTCCAAATCTACATTATATTATATTCGAAAATTGTCTTAATAGAACATTAACAGTTGCAAAATCCGCAACCCATACCTCTTCATTTATCAGTAATTATAAAATTATTTTAATACAACTTTAATTTAAACATTCAAAAAGCTGGTGAAACAAATTTTCACCAGCCTAGTTTATTTAATATGAAAAAGAAAAATATTTAATTAATTTAATACATTTGACCAAACCTTATATCCTACGTTTGGATTTACATTCTTATACTCAAATAATTGACTTACTGTTACAAATGTATATCCCTGTTTCTTTAAGCCTTCAATAATAGTAGGAAGTGCCTGTACAGTATTATCATTTCCTTCGAAATCATGCATTAAAATAATTGTTCCATCAGATACATTATTCAATATAGTATTGGCTCTATCATATGCAGAAACATTTGATTGCCAATCACCACAATCAATACCCTGAATAAAGCTTAAGTTAATATTCTGGAACATAGTATTACTTGTACTAAGATAAGGAGCTCTAAAATACTTAACATTTACTCCAACCGTATTATAAATTGCAGAGGTAGTCCATTCAATCTGATTTTTTACATCAGTTTCACTCATTTTGCTCATATCTTCATGAGTATATGAGTGGCATGCCAATTCACACCCCTGACTAATCTGTCTTTGCATTACCTCACGTGTACCACTGTTAACCTGCCTACCAATCAAGAAGAATGTTGCAGGAACATCATATTTCTGTAACACATCAAGTACTTTTGCTGTAGTAGTTTCAGAAGGACCGTCATCAAATGTAAGAGCTACCAATTTACCATTTGGCTTATTACTACCATTAGATTCGTTATCTGATGAATTACTTGTTTTTCCGCTAATTACTAAGCAGTCAAGAAATGCATCCCAATTTCCATCATCTGCATTGACAATTAATTCTACTTTTTGCTTGCCAGTCTTATGGTTTACATTCTCGATTGTATATTCAGCTGGATACCCATCACCATAATAGAATGTTCCCTTATTTTCTCCACCAATAACAAGATCTACCTTAGCCATATTGGAGTTATTTGAACATCCTTTTAATATAAAGTCGTGTGTTCCTTCTGAAAAATCCTGAATAAAGCTTACAGAATCATTATTTGCATAAAGAGCTACACCATTAAATGGGGAATCAATCTTTCCTGCATATCGCCCTGACAAAGTCATATTTTCACATTCAGTCTTTACACCATTTGAAACCACAACATCAGATTCACCTTGATCATTACCATTGTTTCCAGAATCATTACCTGAATCTGTAGTAACATTTTTTTCATCAATTAATAAATAATCAGTGTAAGCATCCCAATTTCCATCATCACTATTAATAACAAGTTCTACTTTTTGTTTTCCAGTTTTATGTGTGACATCCTCAATTGTATATTGTGCAGGATACTCATTACCATAATAAAATGTTCATTTATTTTCACCACCAATGATAAGATCAACTTTAGCCATATTAGAATTATTTGAGCACCCTCTTAAAGTAAAATCACCGGTATCACTCTTAAAATCATATGTAAAGCTACACGACTCGTCATTAGCATATAATGCAACACCATCAAATGGATTATTAATTCCACCTGCGTACTGGCCTGAAACAGTCATATCTTCACATTCTATTTTATTACCAGTTGCAGGTGTAGTATTTCCACCTGAAGTATTCCCTCCAGAGTTAGAATTACCACCTACAGTTACAATGTTTTTATAAACATTTGCGGAGCCACTGCTCTGATAACCCTCAACATTAAGAGCCGCTTCATAAAGCTTGCCACACTTCATGCCCATTCTTTCCCAAGCTTTGAAATGTTCGCTTACTGAAATAGTACCACTTGTTCTTTTAGAAGTACGGACACTCCAATACTGTTGAAAAGTAGTATTACCATGAATAGATGGCTGATTTACTCTTGTTGTCTCGTAAACATCATAAGTGCCACCATCAACAGTTATCTGTCCTTTTGCTCTATCTGCTCCAGGTGGTCTCCAAGTTCCCCAGCTTTCCACTATGTAGTATTCTACAAGTGGATCTTCAGTCCAACCGTACACACATAAGTAAGAATTACCGTTTGGCTTATAATCACAGCCATATTCGATATTGATATTTCCTATCTGTTGATATGTTTTTGTACTATCGAACTTAACACCTTTACGGAATAACGCATTACCTATGTTACTCCACTGACAGCTAAATGTTCCTGCTTCATTTAACGTCATACTAGTAGTTCCATAATCCTTCCACAATTCGAAATTATATCCGTCTTGTGTTCCAGTTTCATTGTCATAGATTGTTCGAGCTGCCAAAACATTAAATGATGGTAAAGCAACCTGGATACACAATGCTATGGTCAATAAAGCTACTAAAAATTTTTTTTGCACGTTAATGCCCCCTTTCAAATAGAATCCTATCATATTAAAATAGGAATTAATACACAAATATTGCTATTTCATATCCCAAAATTGCCATATTAATAATCATATGTATAATTTTGTAATACTATGTTAATAATTAGCATCTTTTTCATGAACTTTCTTTAAATAAAAGACTTTTTAACGTACATTAAGTAAATTTTTATTATGTATTTTAAAGTATTTTTATGCATTTTTGCTATACACACTTTCTATCCAAGTAAAACGTTAAACCAAAAATGTAATATTTTTAATTATTGTTCATTATATTTTGTAATAATTATACACAATTTATTTCAATAAAAACGTTTAACAATATGCATTTTGCACATATATAGTTTACGAATTGTAAATACAATACATCTATTTATCGCAATATTTGTATATATATTCAAAGTCAAAATATAATGTATGCAACATTTATTTTTTATTGCATTTTCTTATAATATATTATATTTTAAATAACTACCTTTTACAGATAATTTATAAAGACAGCAACAATAACAATGCAGCATACAAAAAACCAGTTAATTTTATTCATTGTTGCATAAAAAAATAGGACACACATGTGTCCTATTCTCAAGCATATATACTATTAAATTAATATTACATACCCATCTGTGCAGCAACTTCTGCAGCAAAATCTTCGTTCTTCTTCTCAAGGCCTTCACCAGTTTCAAAACGAACAAAGCTCTTAATTGCAAGCTTACATCCAGCAGCCTTAGCCACCTTCTCTACATACTTAGCAACATTTTCTTTTTCTTCAGCTTTAACATATTCCTGCTCAAGAAGACATACTTCCTTAAGTTCCTTGTTAAGTCTACCCTGAACCATCTTCTCAATGATATTCTCTGGCTTATTAGCGTTCTTTGGATCATTCTTAGCCTGATCAACAAGAATCTTTAACTCATTAGCCTTGTATTCCTCTGAAACTTCATCAGTTGATACATACTTTGGATTCATAGCTGCAATCTGCATAGCTACATTCTTTAAGCACTCCTCAACTTCAGCACCTGAACCATCAGTATCAGCCTCAACAAGAACACCAATCTTACCACCAGCATGAATATATGATACTACCATACCATCTGTAGTAATCTTCTCAAATCTTCTGATATTCATGTTCTCGCCAATCTTAGCGATCATAGCCGCAAGTTTCTCATTAACAGTCATTGAATCATCAAGAGCCCATTTTTCTTCCTTGAACTCATCCATGTTCTTTGCATTAGTATTAACAAGCTGTGCACATACTTCATTAACAAATCCCTGGAATACATCATTCTTAGCAACGAAATCTGTCTCGGCATTAACCTCAACAATAGCTGCAACCTTTCCATCTGCTGTTACATTAGTTGCAACAATACCTTCAGCTGCAATTCTACCAGCCTTCTTCTGTGCAGTTGCAAGACCTTTTTTTCTAAGGAATTCCATTGCCTGATCAAAATCACCATCGCACTCTGTAAGAGCTTTCTTACAATCCATCATACCAGCGCCTGATAATTCTCTTAACTCTTTAACCATACTAGCTGTAATAGCTGCCATAACTTAATCCTCCTACTAATATTCATTTACTGTATTATTAATTACTCTTCTGATTCAGCATCTGCTTCCATTGACTCAACTTCTTCAGCTGAAGCAACATCTGCACCCTGATTAGCTTCGATAACAGCATCTGCCATCTTAGCAACAATAAGCTTAACAGCTCTAATTGCATCATCATTACCAGGAATTACATAATCTAATTCTTCTGGATCACAGTTAGTATCAGCGATACCTACAAGTGGAATTCCAAGAGTATGTGCCTCCTGAATACAGTTTTTCTCCTTACGAGGATCAACAACAAAAATCATATCTGGGATGCCCTTCATATTCTTGATACCACCAAGATTCTTCTCAAGCTTCTCCATCTCTTTCTTAATCTCGATTACTTCCTTCTTAGGTAATAAATCGAAAGTTCCATCTGCTTCCATTGCTTCGTACTTAGCAAGTTTGTCAATTCTTGTCTGAATAGTCTTGAAGTTAGTGAGCATACCACCTAACCATCTCTGGTTAACATAGTACATACCACATCTTTCAGCCTCTGATTTAATTGAATCCTGAGCCTGCTTCTTAGTACCTACAAATAATACCTTACCGCCTTCAGCAACACAATCATAAATTGCCTTGTATGCTTCGTCAACTTTACCTACTGACTTCTGTAAGTCAATAATGTAAATTCCGTTACGCTCAGTATAAATATACTCAGCCATCTTAGGGTTCCATCTTCTTGTCTGATGTCCGAAATGAACACCTGCCTCAAGTAATTGTTTCATTGAAATAACGCTCATAATTTACCTCCTGGTTTTCCTTCTGTGAGCTTCGAATATAATTCTTATTCAGAATCAAAAATAGAAACCATCGCGTTTATGGCACCAATCTATTGATCCACTCACATGTTAATTTTTCACACGAAACTCATTTTAACATAAAAAAAACACATATACAAGTTTTTTTTCTTATAAATGTGTTTTTTTATAAATATGTTTAATTGTTTGTTTTTCCCAAATTAATCTTCTTTAACTAACAATTCTGCAATTTCCTTAAATGACATCTTATTTGTAAATTCACAGGATTTAATTCTAATCTGTGTTGAATATCCATTTTGATTCAAATACTCATCAAACTCCAAATAATCTTTTACAATTCCAGCATCCTGAAGAAGTTGGCAAACAGTAATTGAGTCCATTCCTGCTGTAACAGAAATTGTTGCTTTAACTAAAGTTGAGTCTTCTTTTTTCTCTTCTGTTGTCTGTTTCTTTTCTTCAGTTGTCACTTCCTCTGAAGTCGTAACTTCTGTAGTAGTAACAACCTCTGTTGTTGTAACCTCTGTTGTTTTTTCTTCTGAAACAACCTCTTCAGTAACAGTTTCTGTTGTTTTTTCAGTAGTTTCTTTAACAATCTGCTCTGTTGTAATATCCTCTAAAGTAGTTTTATTATTTTCATTAGCTTGGCTATTTGTATCATTCTTCATAACCATACCTAATTTTTCTGCTCTTTTTATTATTTCTTCATCAGAAATACTTTTATTGTCATTTCCATATGCAATAAAGGTAATAATAGCACAAAATACTATTCCTATACCCAACCCTCTAAGATAATATTTTAATTTCATTATTTTGATACTCCTTGATATAAATCTACAACAAGCTTAACTTCGCCAACCCCTAAGCCTAAATGTTTTGCAATCTCCAAAATACTCAAGCCTTGATTATGCATTTCAAGAATAATATCCTTACTATCTTCTACAATACCTTGTTGTTCTGAACTTGCTTCATCCTCTTTTGTTTCTACGTCAACAATTTCTGCACTTTCTTGCACATTTGCCTGTGTCTGTTGCTTTGAATAAGCTTCATTCATATCACTAGATACATTTCCAATGTTATTTGCAACAAAGGCTTCAATATCTTTTCTATAATCATCAATCATTGTAGCTGTTGTCATAATTTCTTTCTGTTTGTCATTCAACATACTATATAAGAAAGTAACTTCATTATGATTTTTCTCAATCTCTTCATTAACAGTAACCGCATAATCACCTAAAGCTAATGTTTTTTCATTAACTATTTCAGCAAATTTCGCTTCAATCGAAAGCAAATTGCCATTGATTTTTTCATCCATATATTTTCCAATCAAATCATCAATTTGTTTTTTCTGATCTTCAGATAATTCTTTTGGAATTTGAGGAGTAACAAAGTCTTCCTCTTGTTTTTTTTCTGTTATTGCAAAGCTTGCAAATATAAATACAATTCCTAATACGATTAAAATTATAACTGCTGGTGTCATTTTTTTCTCCTATCTCTTAATCCTCTTTAGATTTTAATATCAAAATTTACTCTTCCTGTATCTTTTTTCTCAGAATCAGGCTCTTGCTTTTTCTTTTTGTTCTTTTTATAGATACTCTCGTATTTATTTTTTCCTTCTTCTTTTGCATCAAATTTAGGCTCATAAAAAACAGCCTCTTCTGTATCAGTCACAACCTCTCTTACTTGTCTTTCTTCCTCACGCACATTATTAAATGCATTTTGATTTTGTAAAACAGCCTGACTGCCATCCGTCCTTTGAATTGATGCAATTTGAGCAGACGCTTGCGTAGCAATAATCTGTGATATCATTATATTCCCCCTTGTATATACGTAACTACATAATCCTATACCCGAGAAATATTCTACAACATTTATTATATTTATACAATATCACTAATACTAAATATATAATTTTATGCCATACCTTTAACTATTTCACCATCAACAAGCCTATAACAAGAAGCATTGTCCTTATCAACAACACTATATGTCTGACTTGCAATAGAAATAGAAACTCCTCTATATGAGCTTCCATATACCTTTACAAAGCCCTTTTTCCCTTCATCTAATTCTTTTCTAACATCCTTAAGTCTGTCTATCTTTTTATTTCTAGACATCTTTAACTCTTCTAACTTTGTATTATAAACTTTAATCTGCTTAATATTTTCAGGTGATAATGCTATTCCCTTCTTAAGCTTTTCTTTATAAACATTCAAATAAGATGATGTTTCTTCAATATCATTATTCATAGAATTAACAGAAGAAATCAAGACCTTCATCTCATCATAAAGCTCTGGTTTAACACCAACCTTTACAACGGTTTGTGTTTCCATCTTGTTACCTATACTATTTACTTCAACAGAACCATTACATATTATTTCACCGCCGACAATGAATCCTTTTTTTCCACTTACAATAGTTTTCCCACCTGATTTTACCTGACTATGTAAAATAGAACCTGCATTAACATCACCAAGTGCAAAAACGTTTGTACTTTCAAAAAAGCGAGCGCATATATCTCCACCTGCTTTAAGGGTGCCCTTCCCCATTCCCTGAACACCTCGTTTAATAATAATATTACCACCAGCCTCAATATTAGCACCTTCAACGACACCATTAACCTGTACATTGCCTTGTGCCTTAATACTAAAGCCAGTTCTAACATTACCATTTACCATAACGTTTCCGTCGTAATTTATATCTCCTGTAGAGGCATCAACATCCGCAGCCACTGTATAAGTATCAGATACAAAAACCGTATCCTGACTAAATGTAACATTTCCATTTACCATGCTATATATGGTATTTCCATCTTCTGATATCTTTATATTTCTACCGAACTTTAGTCTCTTTATTTTGGGTTTGTTTTGCGGAATTTTATTACCAAAAACATCAACTCCAGCTTCACCCATATTGTGTGGAGTCATAACTGCCAGAATATCACCTTCATGAACTGGTGTAAAAATATCTAATTCATGAAAGTCAACACTTCCATCCTCCAAAAGTCTAGGTTTAGCTAATGGCTTTATATTAAACATATATTCTATTTTAGTGTCTGTGGCAGCAACAACTTTCTTTCCTTTTGCAATTGGAATATCAAGACAATACTGCGGCATTGCCAAAAAAACATCAATTGCCTTGTCAGCAACACCATATTTTATCTTTTCCATTGATGCTTCTGCAAGTATTTCACGTTTACTCATCCTTTTTCCGTTTCCAATAGGGGGATAAAATCTAATATATGCAACCATTCTATCTTTAGAAATTGTTATCTTGGCCTTTTCAGCAAGATCATCTGCCTTTTGTTCTGATATTTTCCCTTTAACAACCTTATCCTTCAACGAAGAAAATATTTTTTTAACATCATCCAAAGAGTAATCAATTTTTAAATTATCATCTATATATGTTTTAATTTCTTCAAACTCGATATTTTTACCATCACTAACAGGTGGATATAATATTAAGTATGTACCATTATTATCTGTATCAATTTTAAAAAATGAATTTTTATATTTCATACATATCCTCCCTTCTATTACTTATTAGTGACATAGTCCTTTGCTGTAAAGTAAACAAAATGCAACTTTTCTTAATCAAGGCACTTTATATTTAAATCAATAATTTTAATATCTATTATTAATATTATTGAATTCATCCCATCATAATCCTAAAATCATCGCCTAAAATATTTTTCATTTTCTTAAGCGCTTTGGAATGTAGCTGTGATACTCTTGATTCAGATACTTCCAAAACTTTACTTATTTCACGAAGTGTTAATTCCTCATAATAGTATAACAACACTACCTTACGCTCATTTTCAGTAAGGCTATTCATTGCATAGGATATAGACTCTCTTAAGCTATTATCCATTGCGACACTTTCTGGTTCTATGGTTCTTGTTACAGAAACATCTTTACTTTTTATATCACTACCTTGTTCCATATAATCTTCCAAAGAAGATACATTATTAATATTTGTCTGTCCCTGCCAATTGTTGTATTCTTCAATTGTTATCCCAAGTTCATTTGCAACATCTTCATCACTAAAACTAGGACCTTGTTCAGATTCAAGCTTCTTTATTGCAGCATCAATTGACTTTTGTTTTTGTCTAACAGATCTTGGAATCCAATCCATCTTTCTAATTTGATCCAAAATTGCTCCTCGAATTCGAAGACTTGCATATGTTTCAAATTTTATTCCCTTATTGTAATCAAATTTATCGATTGCATCTATTAATCCAAATATTCCATAGCTTACTAAATCTTCATATTCAACATAAGATGCTAGATATATTCCAAGCCTTCCTGCAACAATTTTTACTAATGATATATATTCAACTATTATTTTTTCACGTATCTCGCTAGATTTGGTATTCGTATATTCAATCCATAATCTCTCTTTATTATCTATTAGTGTCATACAATACCCCACTCCTCACGTAATATGTAACCTTCAAAATATAGAATTAATTATTGTTTACTATCGTCATCTTGTTCCTGTGAATCAATTGTTTCATCTATTAATTTTTTTGAATTATCCATTTTGGTAATCTTGTCAAAAAGCTTAATTGCTAAACTTGAAATAAGCGTAAAAATTACAATCACGAATAATAATATTAATAAAGAAGTCAACAAATCTCTTTCATATTTTAAATTAAGCATATGTGTAATAAATGCCGCAAGTAATACAATAATTGCTCTGGCATTTTTATATTTTTCGTTTGTGTCCACTTTTATTCCTCTTTAAATTTCTTTAGAATTTCCTCCTGCTGTAATGATTTGAAGTACACATGTTTCAACATCAAAAATAATTGTTCTACCATAGTTTTCTCCAACATCTTCCGCAACAATTTGAATATTGTTTTTCGCAAGAACATGCTTTACGGCAGCAATGTTTTTATCGCCAATACTAACCAAATCTGATGTTCCAGTAAAATTGAACATCTTTGCACCACCAGCAATTTTAGCTTTTAAGCTTTCTTTTTTACAGCCTCTAGAAATAAGCTCATCGATTAACAATTCTATTCCTAAATCAGCAAACTTCATTTTGTTGAGGTTGTTCTTAATTTGAGAACTATCAGGAAGCATAATATGTACTAAACCTGCAATTTTCTTACTTCTATCATATATCACAATGCCAATACAAGAACCTAATCCAATAGTAGTAATCTTATCAGGTGCTTCACATATTTTCATATCTGCAATTCCCACTCTGATAACATTACTCATTAGTGCCTCCAATCCCGAGTTTGTTAAGCATTACATCAAAAGAATGCGCTTCAGCCATAAACATTATATAACCATTAATCTTTTGTTCTCCTGCTTCAAACTCCGAATTAATCAAAATTGCATTGTCACTAACTTTTCCAAATTCAGTACATGGTATTCCTAAAACTGCTCCAGCCATATCAATACATATTTGCGGTAAAGAATATCTTAATTTTAAACCACATAATGTTTCCAGTGAAGCAACATATGAACCAATCAAAATATTAGCTATCTCAGTTATAGCTGAAAGACCCATAGTATCTTTCCAATCAGTTCCTGAAGGCACCAAACAATTAACTAAATTCTTAGCATCTTCAATTCCAATAACAAATAAAATCATTCCTTGAACAACGCCTTCAATCTCACTAAGTACACCAACGACTGTATTATCCGCCCCATCCAAAACATTCTCTATATAATCAAAATCATGCAATCCAACTTTAGGAGGTGTCATTGTAAGTTTTGTTGCTAACATGCTTGATAAAGATGTTGCGGCATTTCCTGCCCCAATATTGCCAAGCTCAGTTAGTGCATTGCACACTTGTTCAGAAATATTTTCTTCTCCATTTGTATACATCAAATATACCTCCATAACCATTGCAAGGTATTAGTACAAAAATACTAATACCTTACAAATATCCTTTATAAATCATACATTTGTACTATCAATATCTGCTATTAAAGAACCAATATTAAGAAGTGAAATAAGGGTATTATTATACTTTCCAATGCCTGTCAAATATGACTTAATATCACCATTTTCAGAAGAAATCTTCTCAACAGTTTCCTCAGAAAGAGTAACAACTTCTCTTACTTCATCAACTAATATTCCTATTTTAGCATTACCTTCAACCTTAATAATTAAAATTCGACTTAAACCAGTATTTTCTTTTTCTGGCAAATCAAATTTCCTTCTCATACTCATTACAGGGATAATCTCACCACGAAGGTTTATTACTCCAAGAAAAAATGGTTGAGTATGAGGAACTCTTGTTATCGGCTGCAAACGAACAATATTGTCAATATAGCTTATATCAATACCATACTGTTCGCTATCAAATTTGAGTATAATATATTGTTTTGTATCTAAAACTTCTACTGTATCCATGCCAATCCCTCCAAACTACACCAATGTATTTGAATCAATTATCAATGCAACATCACCATTTCCAAGAATTGTAGCACCACTTATTAGTTTTGGTACTCTAATATATTTTCCAAGAGGCTTGATAACGATTTCCTGCTGTCCAAGTAATCTATCAATTACAAGACCTGCCTGTTTGTCACCCTTCTTGACAATAACAACAATTAATCCATCCTCTTGCGAATCTTCTGTAGGCTCTATGTCTAGCACACCATTTAATCTTACTAGCGGAATAACTGTTCCTCTTAAATTAATAACCTCTTTTGAGTTAACATATTTAATGTCTTCTAATGGAATTTCTTCTAATGTAACAATTGAATTAAGTGGAATAGCATATTTCTCACCAGACACCTCAACCATCAATGCTTGAATTATAGCAAGTGTAAGAGGAAGTCTAATAATAAATGTAGTTCCCTCGCCAAGTTTAGTTACAACCTCTACATCTCCACCAAGACCTTCTATTTTATTTTTAACAACATCGAGACCAACACCTCGTCCAGAAACATCTGATATTTTCTCTGCTGTTGAGAAAGCTGGTTGAAAAAGCAAATCAACAGCATCTTTATCTGTCATGTACTCAGCTTGTTCTTCTGATATTGTTCCCTTTTCAACTGCCTTACGTTTAATCTTTTCAACATCTATTCCGCCACCGTCATCACTTACTTCAATAGTAACGTTGTTACCGTCCTGATAAGCATCAAGTCTAATTGTACCAACTTTTGGTTTGCCTTTTGTCAAACGCTCAATAGTAGGTTCAAGTCCATGATCAGCAGCATTTCTAAGCATATGCATAAGCGGATCACCTATTTCATCAATAACTGTTCGATCCAACTCAGTATCCTCACCAGTCATAATAAGCTCCATCTCTTTGTTAAGCTTCTTAGATAAATCTCTAATCATTCTAGGAAAACGATTAACGACGCTTTCGATAGGAACCATTCTAACCTTCATTACTGATTCATGTAAATTAGTAGTAATTCTTTCAAGGTATTCAATTTGCTCATTAAATGATTGGTCCTGACTTGCACTTACTCCAGATACAGATACAAGACCATTCTTTGCAATGATAAGCTCTGACACAAGGTTCATAAGATCGTCTAGCTTTTCAATATCAACACGTACTGATCTATTAACAACTGCCTTTGATCCACCTTTTGAGCCAGTCTTTTTATCATCTTTTTTATCATCTTTATCTTTAGATTTTTTCGTTTCTTTTTTATCACCTTCTGAATTTTCAGAAGGAGCACCATTTGCATCATCAGCTGGAATTGAATATTCCTCAATTATTGCCTCTTTAATTTCAGAAACGTTTTCTATAGATTTCTTTATTTCTTCTAATGATTTATCAGAAATAATAAACATTGTAAAATCTAAATCAAATCTTTCATCTTCAATATCCTGAACAGATGGTACTGATTTAATTATTTCACCTTTATTTTCTAAGCCCTTAAATACTAAGAACGCTCTTGCTGCTTTAAGTAAACAACTTTCTTGAATATATACAGTAGTCGCATATACATGCAATCCCTTATCCCGAGCTTCTTTCATTGCATTCTTCTCAAAATCTGCAATAGGAACTGATAAATATTTTTTCTTGTCAGCCTCTCCTCCACTGCTTGTAGCTGTAACTTCTGGTGCTGGAGCTTCAGCAGGCTTTGCTTCTGTTGTTTCTTTATTGTCCTCTAATACTCCGTTAAGAAGATTAATAAGTTCCTCATTATCTTCAGTTCCTTCGTCTGAAGTTTCAATTATATTTGTTAAATAACCCTCAATAGCATCTAAACACTTAAATACTATATCAACCATGTCTGCATTAACATTCAACTTACCATTACGAATCTCCGAGAAAACATTCTCCATGTCATGTGTAAGCCTTTGCATACGTTTAAATCCCATAGTACCTGCCATACCTTTAAGAGAATGGGCAGCTCTAAAGATTTCATTAACGGTATCTATATTCTCTGGTTCCGACTCAAGAATAAGCACCTGGTCATTAAGATTTTGTAAATGTTCCTTTGTTTCATCAATAAATATTTCGAGATATTGACTAAGATCCATTTATATCACCCCTACTTTCTTAATAATATTTCCAGCCACATCATCAATACCACATACCACATCAACTATTCCTTTTTCATAAATAGCCTTCGGCATACCGTACACTGTGGACGTTTCTTCATTTTGAGCTATTACAAATATTTTGTTTTTCATAGATAGTTTCTTTATTCCTTCAGTTCCATCATTACCCATGCCTGTAAGAACAACGCAAACTATTTCTTCATATTTTGCACCGCACAAGCTTTCAAACATTATATTTCCATAAGGCTTCAAACCTAGTACAGCAGGCTTGTCACTATATATTACAGTGTTATCATTTTGATTGCGTAAATACTCTAAATGTACACCGCCTGGAGCAATATAACAAACACCCGGAATAATTTTTTCATTATTTTCTGCTTCTTTTACAGTAACTTCACTTTCAGAGTTAAGCCTGTCAGCCAAGCCTTTTGTAAAATTTTTAGGCATATGTTGAACAATTAAAACAGGTGCTGCAAGATTTGCAGGCAATTTTGTTATTACACTCTGTAACGCTTTAGGACCACCTGTAGAACAAACTATAGCAACTAACTTGTTACTAGTCTTTATATTTTGAGTAAAATTATCCTTTTCTTGAAAAGGTTTATTATCAATTTTGCGACTATTTTGAGATGCTTTTGTATTCGCATCTGACTTCTCAAGTTCATTTACTAATTCATATTCAAAATTCTTACAAAATACACTTACTCTAGTGTATGGTCCAATAAAACTCATATGATTCTTAAGCTCACCTTTACAATTGTTAACCGGATTAAGCGAACCCCATACTAAAAACCTGACATCAGATCTCATAGAAGAAGCCGCTTTATACAATTTTTCCAGATTGAAGCTATTAATATATGAGCTACAAATCACAAAGAAAATATCATTGTGTTTCTCAAGCGCCTCTAAAGCATCTTGATAACCAACAGCATAATATGATACTTTATAATCCTTTGTTTTCTCTATTATATCAGAAACATTTCTTCTCATGAGTGCAGAGTCATCAATTAATAGTATTTTTTTCATTTTATTTTAATCCAACCCTCTTTGCCCTATTCATACGTTCACTTTCAAATATGAATTTAATAATCTTATCACGTTCTTCCTGCTCAATTTTCATGAATTCAAGTCTTTGTTCGTAAACATCATTTCTACCTTGAACCGCAACGCCCGCTAATATTCTAGCAAACAAATCAAATGTTACTAATTCACCTAAAATATCAACTGTAAAAAGCACCTTCACTACTTCATTTTTCTCAATAAGCTTTTTAGTTATAATCTTTGCTCCACCACCGCTGATATCTATAATTCTAATTAAATCCCAAACTAATTTATCATTTTCAACTTCATTTTTACCTGCGTCATACTCTTCATCTGATACTATTCTAATCTTTCCATCAAGCATACAATTATATCGATAGAACTCTCTTCTTTGAACCTTTGCCAAATCGCCTAAAAGTTGTACCTCCAAAAAAAACAAATTGCCTTTTTTATATCTAGCAGTAACAACAACATTACACTGCATTAAGCCCGACTCTGTATAAAAACATGCCGTATACTTTTCATCAATTTCCAAAGGAACAATTCTTCCTTCATATATTGGCATAGCAATCTGCAGCATATTATCTGGTAAAATATCATATATTCTACTAACATATACTTTTTTGTTAGAGTCATTTTGTATTACCTGTTGTAATTGTACTAATTCTATTTTATTACCGATTGATACGCCCATAACTAATTTCCCCTTGTATTATCTAACTAATCTTTTGCTTCGCAAAAATTCTACAAAAACCTTAGCTATTCCTTCTTTTTTCTTATATTCCTCAACCTGTTCTGTAGTAAGCTTCGACGCTAGCATAGATACATTTCTTGCTGCTATGGAATTAGGGTATGCTAAAACAATAGGTTTTTGCTCTATAATTGCCATTGAAGCATTTTTATCTTGATATATTGGTCCTAAATAATCAAGCTTTGTATTAAGAAACTTCGATGATACAGTATGTATCTTACTATATATTTCCTTTCCTTCTTCTTCGCTTTCCACTCTATTTGTTACGACATTAATCGTTTTATACAATGGATTAAAATCTTCTTTTCGTCTTAGAACCTTCAACAAGGAATATGCATCTGTTATTGATGTTGGTTCAGGAGTAACAACAAGTAAAACCTCTGGACTAACCATAACAAATTCCATTACTGAATCAGTTATTCCAGCACCTGTATCAATAATAACTATATCATACATCTGATCTAATTTAGCCATTTCTGAAATCAATATTTTAAGACTATTTTTATCCAAAGAAGCTAATTCAGAAACACCTGAACCTCCTGAAATAAAACCTATTTTGTTCGGCCCAGTAGTAATAATTTCATCAATACTTTTATTATATCTAATTAAATCCAGCAAATTAAAACCAGGTCTGATACCAAGCATTACTTCAACATTTGCCAAACCAAAATCTGCATCAAAAATAACTACTCTCTTTCCTTTTTTTGAAAGCTCAATTGCAAGATTAACAGCTAGTGTGGTTTTCCCAACGCCACCTTTTCCACTTGTAACAGCAATAACTCTTGCATTTGTTTTATAGTCATTTGCTTTTACCATTTGTCTTAGTTTAGTTGCCTGGTCCATTATACTCCACCTCCCAATAGCTTTTTAGCTATACTTTGAGGATTCAATACACTCATGTCTTCAGGCACATTCTGTCCAAACGTAACATAAGACAAACTCTTATCCATATCTAATTTTAAGTTTAATATACAACCAAGTCCACTTGTTTCATCTAGTTTTGTAAAAATTAGCTTGTAATCAAACATATCATCATATGATTTGGCTATATTAAGTAAATCTGAATATTTAACTGTTGCACTGACAACTAAATAAATTTCTTTTTCGCAATCACTTACTGAATCTATTATTTCTTTCAAATCATTTTTTTGTTCTTGGTTTTTATGAGATCTTCCTGCTGTATCAACTAAAATAGCATCAAAATCTTTATATTTGTCAACACAACTTACCATCTCCTCTGGAGAATATACAACCTCCATTGGAGCCCCTAAAATACTTGCATAGGTTTTTGTTTGTTCAATCGCCGCAATTCTATATGTATCAACAGATATAAGAGCAACTCGTTTTTTTTCTTCTAATATACATTTTGAAGCAAGCTTTGCCATAGTTGTTGTTTTTCCTACACCAGTATTACCCACAAAAAATACAACCTTAGGTTTCTTATCAGAATATTTTAATGGTTCTATCTTTCCTAATTTAAGAACTATCTTCTGATATACACTTGCTAAAGCATTATCAATAGGAGCCTTGTTTTCATCATAATTAAGCTCGCTTACAACTGCTTGTGCATACTTCTCACTAACTTCATTTTCAACGAGTTTGTCATATATCAATGAAATTACGCGACTTTTCTTTTCTGTTATATCTTCTTTTTTAGTAATATCGTCATCTTTCTTCTGGACAACATCTTCCTTATCTGGCTTAACATTTTCTTTAGTTGATTGAGGAATATTAATCTGTTGTTCAAGCAATCTAGCAATATTATTTATTCGCTCTTCAATTGCACTTTGTGCTTCCTCCGAATAATCACCAGCAATTTCTTTTGCCGCCTTTTCGAAGGAGTATTTATTATCTTCACTTTCCTTATCAGCAGTCTTTTTAGTTACATTCTCTGCTTTATTGCTCTTTTCTGTTCCATTTAACATAGAAGAAGTCTTATTACTACTTTCAGAACCTGGAACATAATCATCAATTGCTGCTGTTAATTCTACTATTGGCTTTTTGAATAATTTCATTAATCCTCTAGGCTTAATATTTTTAACATTAAGCACTATGGCACCATCACCCAATTCTTCTTTAGCCATCTCAAGAGCTTCTTTTTCAGTTTTCGCCTTAAATTTATTAATTATCATTTATCGTTACCACTCCCACAGACTTTAATTCAATATCAGAATCAATTTCGTTATAAGAAATAACTATCAAGTCCTTAAAATACTCGCTTGTAAGTTTCTTATAATACATTCTTACTATTGGAGAAGTAATAATTATAGGAGCTAGTCCTTTATCCTCCAATTTTTGAATTTCAATCTCTGTTGCTTTCAAAATATCTTTTGTAACAGCAGGATCTAATGAAATAAATGCACCTTGTTCTGTTTGCTTAATTGAATTCATAATCATTTGTTCAATCTTCGGATCAAGTGTTACAACCGAAGTCATTTTTTCTGTAAAATATTTATTAGATATTGCTCGTTTTAAATTTTGTCTAACATATTCTGTCAATATATCTGTATCTCTCGACGAGACAGCATAATCTGCCAATGTTTCAAAAATTGTAACCAAATCTCTAATAGAAATGCCTTCCTTAAGAAGATTTTGAAGAACCTTTTGAATATCACCAACACTAAGAAGCTTAGGAACTAACTCATCAACAAGAGTCTTATTGTTGTCTTTTATGTTATCAATTAAGTTCTGAACATCTTGTCTTGTTAATAATTCATCAAGGTATGATTTAATTACCTCTGTTAAATGAGTTGCTATTATTGACGGTGGATCTACAACTGTATATCCAAGCGACTCAGCTCTTTCTCTTTGAGATTCAGTAATCCACATTGCTTCTAAATGAAATGCAGGTTCAAATGTTGGTATTCCCGTAATCTCATCTTCAACATAACCAGGATTCATAGCCATATAGTGATCAAAAAGAATTTCTCCTTCACTAACCTGAATACCTTTTATTTTAATTATATACTGATTAGGATTAAGCTGAATATTATCTCTAAGTCGAATAATTGGAACCACAGCACCAAGTTCAAGAGCAATTTGTCTTCTAATCATAACAACTCTATCTAATAAATCTCCACCTTGATTTACATCTGCTAATGGTATTATACCATAGCCAAACTCTAATTCAATAGGATCAACCTGAAGTAATGAGTTAACATTTTCATGTCTTCTTACTTCATCGGCCTGAACCTCTTCTTCATCAACCTCACTTCTAATTGCCTCTTCATCAGCATTTCCCTTTATAGCAAACGAAAGAATAATAAATAATATTCCATATCCACCACAAAATACAAAACTAAGAGGCGTAAGTGTACCAAGAGTAATCATAGTGATACCAACAAGTAATAAAACCTTTGGAATACTAAATAGCTGTCCAACTAAAATATCTCCGATATTTTCTTCCTTTGATGCTTTAGTAACAAGAATACCAGTTGATAATGAAATCATCATAGAAGGAATCTGTGAAACAAGCCCATCACCAATTGTAAGGATGGTAAATTTACTTAAAGCTTCATTTAACCCAAGCCCCATACTGGTCATACCAATCACAAGACCACCAACAATATTAATAATTGTTATAATTAATCCTGCAGTAGCATCTCCTTTTACGTACTTCGAGGCACCATCCATGGCTCCAAAGAATGCTGATTCTTCTTGAATCTTCTGTCTTCTTACAATTGCTTCTTTATCAGTAATAGCACCTGCACTTAAATCTGCATCAATAGCCATCTGTTTACCTGGCATTGCATCAAGAGTAAATCTTGCTGTTACTTCAGATACTCTTTCTGAACCTTTATTGATTACCATCATCTGAACAATAATAAGCACAATAAAAACAATTGCGCCAATAACTAAATTGCCACCACCAACAAAAGAACCAAACACTTGAACAACCTGACCAGGATCACCAGTTGATAATATAAGTTTTGTGGATGAAACATTAAGAGAAATTCTAAACACTGTTGTGAATAACAAAAGCGTTGGGAATCCAGACATATTAAGTGTTTCCTTCGCAAATAAACAGTTAAAAACAATAACTAGCGACATTGAAATATTAAACAATATCAATATATCCAACAAAACAGGAGGGATAGGTATTATGAGAAAAATAATTGCAGCCAACAAATATACACCAAGAAATACATCATTTTTTCTCATTACTTACTCCTCCCTTCTAGCTTACTTTATTCTTTATTCTATAAACATACGCTAATACTTCTGCAACAGACTGATAAAGCTCTGCAGGTATTTCATTTCCAACATCTACATTGGAATATAACATCCTTGCCAAAGGTTTATTTTCTACAATTTCAACATCATTTTCTTTGGCAATTTCTTTGATTTTTTGAGCAAGATAATCTGCTCCCTTTGCAACTACAACAGGTGCCTGACCAGTAGTATTGTCATATTTCAAAACAACCGCATAATGCGTAGGATTAGTTATAACAACATCTGCATCTGGAATGCTTTGCATCATTCTTCTTCTAGAAGCTTGCATCATTCTTTGCTTTTGTTGAGCCTTAATTTTGGGATCTCCTTCTTGATTTTTATATTCATCCTTAACTTCCTGTTTAGACATTCTCAAATCTTTTTTTTGTTTGAATTTCTTTACCATATAATCTGCTAACGCAATGACCATATACACAAGACAAATCTTAATTCCTAGCGACATAATCACATCAAATAAAATTGCCAAGCAATTATATATGGAATATTCATACGAGGAATAAATCAAGCCTATATTATCCTTAATCACAGAATAACAAACAGCGCAAAATATAGTTATCTTGGCTAACGAAAGCAAGAGTTCAAAAATTGAATCTTTTGAAAACAAACGTTTCATTCCCTTTAACGGACTTAATTTGCTAAATTTAGGTTTTAGCGGTTTAGATGTAACCATCCATTTAAACTGAGCAACCTGTAATCCAAAAGCAAATACAAAGGAAAAAATCAAAAATGGTAAACATGTCAAAATAATATATTTAATCATCTCAAGTAACACATTTCCAGCTTCAACAATATCAAATGTAGAATTAGCGTAGTAACCAGCCTCTCTCCAAAACTGATTAAAGGAACCTAACAACTTTCTTGAAATATATCCTACAAATAATTTCAGGCACAAAAACAAAACAATCAAAGAGCCAACATTTGATATTTCTTTACTTTTTGCTACCTGTCCCTCTTTTCTTGAATCTTCTATTTTTTTTGCAGTTGGCTCTTCAGTTTTTTCTCCACCATCATCATTAGCAAAAAATTGAAGATTATATTTAATTAGCACATGTGTTACATCCTGCACAATTATAAGCCTCCAAGATAACTATCTAATACACTACGAACTTTTTCCATTAACATATTTGCAATATTAGGAACATACAATATAGCTATTGTCAAAACAAACAAACCCATTATAACCTTTAATTGCATTCCAATCGAAAACATATTCATCTGAGGAGAACTCTTGGTCAATATACCTAAAATAACATTAAGTATACATGCTCCAAGAAAAATAGGCATTGCTATCCTAAAGCCTATTGCAAAATACTCTCCTAATATAGAAATAATTGTAGAATACATAGTAGCTTCTTTTATTTGAACAATTCCAACCGGAACAGCTTCAAAGCTCCTTGCAATTGCTCTTAGTATAAAAAAATGTAGATTGGTAATTACAACAACAACATATACTAATTTATCATACAGCTCTGCAGAGATAGTAACCATCCCTCCAGTCGATGGATCAAAATTAGTTGCCATTGTAAACCCAATCTCTCTATCAATAAGTTCGCCAGCCATATTTATTATTTCCATTATAATTTTAGAGACAAAACCAATAGATATCCCCACTAAAATTTCTTTTATAAATATAATAGAATAATCTAAAACTGTATTATATTCAGGTAACGCTATTTCAACAACAGGATATATACATAGGGATATACATAAAGCAATAAAAACTCTAAGTCTAGGATATATACTCTTATGTCCAAACAATGGTGCAACAGCTGCAAAACCTGCCACACGTACAAATACTAATAAAAAAGACTCGAGAATTACAGTTGCAAAAGTCAAATTCATAGTATCTTACCTCACAAAATCTCCAAATCTTTCACATATATCTTTAATAAACGTGACTATGTTTGTTAATATCCAATTACCACTTAATATCAATACCAAAAAAACAACCAACAACTTTGGTACAAAGGTTAAAGTTTGTTCTTGTATTGATGTAACAGTTTGAAAAATACTAATTATTAAACCGACGACAAGAGATGATATCAATACTGGCATGCTACATTTTATAATTAACCATATGGCTTCACTTGCAACAACAAGAATATCTGTTACATCCAATTATCTGTACCTCCATAATCGTCATAAATTAAATGAATTAACCAATTGACCAATTATTAAATTCCACCCATCTGCCAAAATAAACAATAAAATCTTAAATGGCATTGCTATTGTAGTTGGTGGAAGCATCATCATACCAAGTGACATTAGTACAGACGATACAACCATATCAATAACAATAAAAGGTATGTAAATTAAAAATCCAATAATAAAAGCAGCTCTTAATTCGCTAATAATAAAAGCCGGTATTATTACAGTTGTTGGGATTTCTTTAACATCATCCACTGTATCAATTTTTGCAATATCCATGAACAATCTTAAATCATCTTGCCTAACTTGCTTAAGCATAAACTCTCTAATAGGTTCTATTCCTCTTTCAAGTGCCTCCTCTTGTGTAATCTCATGAGCACTCAGAGGATCAATTGCATTTGTTTTTATATTAGCCATAACTGGACTCATAATAAATAACGTTAAAAATAACGAGAGCCCTATCAATACGTTATTTGGAGGTGACGATTGAGTACCAATTGCTGTTCTGACAAAGTGTAAAACAACAATAATTCTCGTAAAAGATGTCACCATAACTAATATTGATGGAGCTAAAGAAATCACAGTAATTACTAATAACATCTGAATTGTTCCAGACAAGGCAGTTTCCTCAGAATTAGAATTAAGTGTCAAACCAACAGAGTATCCCGAATCAGGATCCTGTGTTCCAACGCCTTCTTCTCCTACAGTACCTGGAGTAACACCTGATGCATATGCATTAGTACTTGAAAATAAAAGAACCATAGAAAATACAAATGTAAAAAGCAATAATATCTTACGTAATTTTCTATATTTCATTTTACTACCCACTCTAATCAATATATTATTTTTGCTTATCTAAATCAGTCTTATCATTATATGTTTCAACCTTTTTTTTATCATGTTGTCTTCTAATATTTGAAAATAATTCCTTAAATTCAATTCCCTGATTAACATTTTTATCATAAAAAGATGTATCCACATTATTACTATCTAATTTATCAATTAAAGTAATTTCATCCTTTCCTACTCCTATTGCATAATAATCATCGCCTATCTTAACAATAGAAAGATATTTATTTCCACCAACTCTAATTGATTCAATTATCTTCATATTAGACTTACTATTAATATTCCCCTGATATTTTGCTGCTATTTTTGCAGTAATATAAGCCAGAAAAAGTATCACGACAAAAATAAGCACTAGAGAAACAATATTAAGAAAAGAATCAAATGTTCCTCGTTTTACCATCAAAAAAATACTCATATTAATCTACTGCTTTCTTTACAGCCTCCAAAACTCTATCTGGTTGGAAAGGCTTTACAATAAAGTCTCTTGCACCTGATTGAATAGACTCAATAACCATTGCTTGTTGCCCCATTGCCGAACACATAACAACATTTGCATTAGGATCTGCCGCTTTAATCTTCTTCAAAGCTTCAATACCATCCATTTCAGGCATAGTAATATCCATAAGAACTAAGTCAGGTTTAAGCTCAGCATACTTTTCAACTGCCCTAACTCCATTTTCTGCTTCGCCAGCAACGTTATATCCATTCTTAACTAAAATATCTCTAATCATCATTCTCATAAATGCTGCGTCATCACAAATAAGTATACTTTTAGCCATAGTTTAAACTCCTTATAATTATTATTTTTCTTTTATTATTTCAGTAATTCTAATACCAAAACTTTCCTCAATAACAACAACTTCGCCCTTCGCAACCATTTTTTGGTTTACAATAACATCAATAGGCTCTCCTGCAAGTTTGTCAAGTTCAATAATTGTTCCAGGTGCAAATTCAAGAATTTCTTTTATTGATTTTCTTGTTCTTCCAAGAACAACTGAAACATCAAGAGGTACATCCATTATAAGTTCAATATTTTCCTGTTGCATAGCAGGATTAGGTGATAAATTAAACGCCTGGAATTGAATATTCTGAACATTTACATCTTTTCCCATCATCGGTTGTCCCATCATCGGTTGTCCCATCATCGGCTGTCCCATCATCGGTTGTCCCATCATCGGTTGTCCCATCATTGGCTGTCCCATCATTGCTTGTCCCATCATTGGCTGTCCCATCATCGGTTGTCCCATCATTGGCTGTCCCATAACTGGTTGTCCAGCCACACCCTGACTTGCCATGCTTTGACTTGCCATACCTTGATTTGTATCCATCGAAGGTTCAGAATCTTTAATTGCATTATTAACAGGTTTTTCAACAAAAGAATCATCACCAGTAAATTTACTATACAAATCCTTTGCTAATTTCAAAGGATAGAGTTGCATCATCGTACTGTCAACCAACTCACCAATTGTCATCTTGAATGTAATTCTAACAAAATCGCCTTCACTAAATACGCCAACAGAAGCATCATCTGCATCAGCCGCAAGATCAAGAAGCTTCGCATCTGGTGGAGTAATGTCAACCTTACAGTTTAACATCGAAGAAAGTGATGTTGCTGCAGAACCCATCATCTGGTTCATTGCTTCACATATAGCACTAAAATGCAATTCTGATAATTCTGGCGCGGGATTAAGTCCATCTCCTCCCATCATTAAATCAGTAATAATTTTAACATCATCTTCTTTTAAAATCAAAACATTATTCCCATCAATACCTTCTTTATAAAAGATATTGATAAATACACAAGGTCTAGCATATTCACTTATAAGTTTATCCCAATTAATTATTTCAACGTTTGGAGTTGTAATAACTACCTTTTGATTAACCAAGGAATAAAGTGTAGTTGCTGCAGTTCCCATGCAAATATTGGATATCTCACCAATCGCATCCTTTTCTGCATCAGAAAGAGGACCATCATTCGTAGACAGTTCACCTACCGAACCGCCACCTAGCAATGCATTTATCTCTTCTTGAGATAGCATTCCATCCATATTCTTTATTCCTCCTCTCTATATATTTCTGTAACTTTTACTGCATAATTATCATTAGATGAACCAGGTACTGCTTTAAATTTAACAATATTGCCAACATATACATCTAATTCATCTTCAACGCTCTTATTGAGCTTTATTATGTCACCAACCTGCAAATTTGCAAAATCCATTACAGTAACAGTACTTCTGCCTAGTTCTGCTGATACAGGTATAAGCGCCTTTGTAATAGCTGTTTCAATAACATCTTTGTAGCTTTGCTCATCTCTATCCTGCATTGTAGAAAACCAATACTTAGTGTTAAGTTTATCCATTACATCTTCCAATGTAATATACGGAAGACATACATTCATAAGTCCCTCCACGCCACCGATATTGATATTAATTGTTACAATAGCAGTCATTTCTGTAGGAGATATAATCTGAGCAAATTGCGAATTTGTTTCAATTCTCTCTAAATATGGATTAATCTCCACAACATTCGCCCATGGATCTTTTAACAAATCAATTATTATATTGAATACACGAGATAAAATTGAAAGCTCTATTTCAGAAAAATCTCTTATCTTATCAATTGATTCTCCTAAACCACCTAATAATCTATCAATAATACAATAACCTATATTTGTCGCCATTTCAATAACAATATTACCATTTAAGGGCGACATATTTACCAACCCAAGTAATACAGGATTGGAAAGTGCATTTGAAAATTCTGAATAGGTAACAGCTTCCGAATTCATAACCTCTACTTGAACAGTTTTTCTAAGATATGCTGGCAAATTACTTGACAAAAGTCTTCCAAAATGCTCAAAAATTATCTCTAATGTTCTAAGATGATCCTTCGAAAACTTTGCAGGTCTAGAAAAATCATATTCTTTTACTTTAGCGCTTTTATTATCCTCAATATCATCAACATTAAGTTCTCCAGAACTCAGCTGCTTCAACAAGGCATCTATCTCATTTTGGGAGAGTACGTCAGCCAAACATCTCACCTCCTGGAAAATCTATTAGTTTGCAACCCAATTATAAAAACTAATTGAATGAATGCATTCTGTATTAAATGCCTCTTTAAGAGACTTCTGTATTTCTTCCTTAATCTGTTTCTTAACAGAAACATCTATTACTTGATTATATGAATACTTTCCAATGATATCATTAGTTATATCATAAATCAAAGATGTAGACTTTTGCATATTAGCAAGAACCTTTGAATAATCACTGCTTGTAGTATCTAAATTAATTGAAATACCATATTGAACCATATGGATTTCTCCACTACTGTCTTGAGCAAGATTTATTGGATTACCTTGTTCTAACTGAAAAACTTCAATATTGCTAACATCAAACTCATTATCATTTTTCTGTGATGCTAACTCTAAATCGAGCACAGCAGCAATTTCAGTTATTAGTTTATTTGTTTTTGTGGCTGAAGGCATAAAAACAAAAACAAGCAAAATATTAAAGACCAAGTTAATTAAACATAAAGCAAATATTAACACTGTAATTAAGTTCTTTTTCATAATAACTATCTCCCTACTGTGAATTTTGTTTGTTATATATCTTTATCGAAACTCTACGATTTCTAGCGCGACCTTCTTCAGTTGCATTAGAAGCAATCGGTCTACTCTCGCCATATCCTGCAATTTTAATATTTGCATCAATGAAGTGTTCTTCAGAAATAATATACTCATATACACTTCTTGCTCTCTCAGCGGAAAGCGCTCTATTATCAGCATATCTAGAGCTACTAATAGGAATATTATCAGTATGACCTTCAACCTCAATAATACACTGTCTATACTTAACTAATATTCTTGCGACTTTTTGCATAAACATCTTTGATTCATTCTTAAGCGCTGCCTCGCCTGAATCAAATAATATAGAACCATTCAAGTCAAGTTCAACATATTGTTCATTGTAGTCAATAGATATTTTGTCATCAATACTATAAGACTCTGCACTTTGCAAAATCTCATCATATATCTCTTCAGATTGTTCCTTTCCTCTTCTGTCAAGCTCCTCAAGAAGTTCTTTATCGCTAATTAATTTTGCATCCGAAGCAGTTGCATATTTTTCATTATTATCACCATGTCCTGCTTCTGACATAAAGACATCGCTATCTGGAAGTTGTGTAACTCCACCAGAAACCATTTCACCTTCCGTAAGAGATATTTTACCATTCTGAATAACGTCAAAGCTAACCTTATCAAAAGAAGCAGCAATCTTTTGGATTTTTCCTTCATCCATTGAAGAACTAGCAAACAAAAGAACGAAGAAACAAAGTAATAAATTCATAAGATCACTAAACGTCGCCATCCATGCTGGAGATCCTTCCTCTGGTGGTTGTTCCTTTCGTTTAGCCATTCTGTCCACCACCTTCTTCACCAAATGAGCTTCGCTCCTTAGGTGTCAAGAATGCCTTTAGCTTCTCTTCGATTACTCTAGGATTCTCACCTGCTTGTATAGATAAAATTCCCTCAATTGTAACCTCTTTAAGCATTATTTCTTTGCTGTTAAGCTTAGTTAATTTATTTGCAACTGGAGAACAAATCCAGTTTGCTAACACAGAACCATATAATGTTGTAATAAGGGCTGTTGCCATGTTAGGTCCAATAGAATCTGGATCAGACAAATCCTTTAACATGTTGATAAGACCAATAAGAGTACCAATCATACCCCAAGCAGGACCCATTGCCCCTAAATTCTTCCAAAAGCCAACATTTTCTTGATGTCTAGCATCAACATTAATCATCTCAGCCTCTAATATACTACGAACCAATTCCGGATCAGTACCATCCACTATAAGCATTACACCTTTTTTCATAAAGTCATCATCTAAAGAATTTGCTGACTCTTCAAGAGCTAACAATCCCTCACGTCTAGCAAGATTAGACAATTCTATTATAGATTTAATTGTTTCAACCTCATTAGCTTTAGGTGTCTTAAAAATAAGTAAAAATGACTTTAGACCAGCAAGAAAATCCTTCATAGGATTCATAGCAAGCACTGCACCAAATGCACCGCCAAATGTGATAAGCGCTGATGCAGGATCCATAAAACTATCTGTTATGACACCAAAACCCTTGCCATTAACCATACCAAATATCATAAGAGCAAGAGAACTAACCAATCCAATAATACTAGCTATATCCAAACAATGTCACCCCTTATGTAAAAATTAAAGTTTTCCAAAAATATGCTTTTTATAATCAATAACCAAACCTATTATATCCTTGCTACTTTCACTAACAACATACTTTTTACCATTAGTAAGGGTAATAACTGTATCCGGAGTTTCTTCGATTGTTTCAATCATATCTGAATTAATTACAATTTTGGTTCCTTTGAATCTAGTAACTTCAATCATAAATTCGCTCCTTATTAACTAAAAGCACTTCAAAAAACCATATATATTGTGTTTACTATCGCACATCTATACATATTACAGTTATGGTTATTATAGCATGTTTGTAAAATTATGTCTACAAAAAACACTTTATGGCGAAATATAGAATTTATAATTATTCTCCTAGTTTGGCAATAAAATACATAAAACTTTTTAAGACTTCTTCCTTCACCTTTTTAAATACGGAGATTGCCTTTACTTCGTTCATTTATTATCCCACTTTCATTTCAGTTAATCTAAAACTAATCACCGGCCAACCTTTGCTCCGCAACTTCAACCGATTCATATCCGTAAAGCTTTGCAGTATTACTCATTATCTTTTGCCTGGCTCCCTTTTATTTTACAAATATCCTATTTAATGTTTCGTCCTTGTACAAATACTCTTTCGCAAGCTCTCTATATTTTTCTTCATGAAGGTATGTGTGTCTAAAAGGCTTCACGGAAGGTGCCATATCAATTGCCTTTTCATAGTCTCCACGATTCAAATTAAGAGTCGCTACATAATCCCAAAATCCGGTTTCTGTAAATACAGTATTAATTCTCTTGTATCTGTGATCTTGCACAAGACTCATTATATATGTTGCAATACCAACCTGTATTCCATGCAGTTGTGGTTGCTCTGACATTGAATCAAGTGCATGGGAAATCAAATGTTCACTTCCGCTGGTAGGTGCACTGCTGCCTGCAATTTCATTTGCAATTCCACTCATAGCAAGTGAATCCAGGAGTTCCCTTAAAAACAGGTCATCTTTTATACTGGTAAAAGGTGTTCTTACGAAACTATTTACAGCCTTTTTTGCAATCATAACCGCGCAGTCATTGATTTTTGAATAACCATGCTCCGCCTCATAAACCCAGTCATAAATGGCTGTAATCTTTGAAACGATATCACCAATTCCTGAAAACAAAAACTTTTCAGGTGCACTTTTAATAATTCCTGTATCCGCGATAATTCCATAAGCCATACCGGCAGGTACCGATTTACGTCTTCCGTTAACAATAAGTGATGCACTGGCACTTGAGAATCCATCACTGGAGGATGACGTTGGAACACTAATAAAAGGTAATTTGCGCAAATATGCTGCATATTTTGATACGTCAATTACTTTTCCGCCACCTATACCAACGATAAGCTGTGCCTTCGTGTCAATAGAAAACGCAAGCTCTATTATATCTTCTATCTTTGTGGAGTCAATCTCTCTGTATTCTAACACGGTAATCCCCTGTTCTTTTAGTGATTCCATAACCTTATATCCAAACATGTCAATAAGACCGTTTCCAAAGTAAATGACAGCATTTTTCATGCCACCCATTGTTATATATTCACCTAAATTATCCAAAACACCATTCCCCACTTTAAGAAGGGTAGGAATTGAAATTTTACTTTCTATCATATATTTTCACCTTCAACAAAATTAACGTTTATTGGAACGTCTCCATATTTTTCTTTCTTCAGCCTCTTTTATAAGTTCATCTCTAAAATCAGGATGAGCAATGGAAATAATAAGTTCAGCACGCTCCCAGGTTGAACGCCCTTCAATATTAATTACACCATATTCCGTTGCCAGGAAATAAACCTGACTTCTTGGCGATGTAATAATGTCTCCGTTAAACTGCGGTTTGATTCTTGAATGTGGATTTCCATAACGGTCAATATACACTGAGCTCATACAAATAAACGCCTTTCCACCACTTGATGCAAAGGCACCTGTCAGAAAATCCAATTGTCCTCCGGTCCCACTAATCTGTCTGGAGCCCGAACTTTCAGATGCAACCTGACCATACAAATCAACCGCCACACAACTATTTATAGAAACCATATTATCAATCTGTGCAATTATCCCCGGACTATTAACGTATTCCAAAGGAAATGCCGCAACGCCGTGATTATCATCCAGCCACTCGTAAAGTGCATTTGAACCAATAGCGCATCCAAATACGCCTTTTCCTCTATTTATTGTTTTTCTTTTATTCGTTAGTTTGCCTGCCAGATACAAGGACAAATATGCATCTGAACAAAGCTCCGTATGCATTCCCAAATCCTTTACGTCTGATTTTGCAATTATTTCTCCCACCGCATTTGGCATACTTCCTATACCAAGCTGCAAAGTCGCTCCATCGACAATGTAAGGCAAAATAAGCTCTGCAATTTTTTTGTCAGTTTCCTTAGGTGGAGTAACCGGATTATCAACGAATGGTTCATGCTCGCCCTCAACTATAAAATCCACGTCAGATATATGAATACACTCATCATATCCACCATGAACCTTTGGCATATTTTCATTTACTTCTACAATTACAATGTCTGCAATTCTTGTTATAGGTGCAGCTACACCTGTATTTACGGAGAAATTAAAGAAACCATGCTTATCCATAGGTGAAACGCTTACCATAACAACATTTACATTTAAAAAGTATTCGTAATACGCTGCATTGTTATGGAAAACCATAGGAATATAATAGCAAAGTCCTCTGTCACATAACTTTCTCTCATAGGAAGAACAATGCCAGCTATGATAAATGAAATGTTCCTGACTCTCATCACATTCCGCTACTTCAATAGGACCTGTAATAAGGTTTCCTCGTATTTTAACATCATGTAACTCATCTCTTCTCTTTGCAAGCGCCCTGTCAAGCAATACAGGTTTTCCCAAAGAACTTGTATAATCTACCCAGTCACCGCTTTTTACTACAGCAACCGCTTCTTCAGGAGTTCTTAATTTATTATTATACTCCGTTTTAAAATCTTTAATCAAAATACCAATACCCCCTTGGCATAAACCCATTAACATCAAGTTTTTTAGCTGTTAGCTACAGCCACTACAAGAGCTTTAATAGCATCCATATCAGAATCCTTCATAGTTGACTTAATTGTTACTACCGGGTCCAAAATAGTAATATCCTTCATAGTTTCCAATATGCTTCTCATAGTCTTTGCAGCTGATGGTGCCCATGAACCATTTTCCAATAATGCAACCTTTCTGTTCTGGTAAGCCTTTGCCTGAAGATGGTTCAAGAAATCCTGCATACATGGGAATACCCCTGCATCATAGCTTGCCCCGCAAAGCACCATTTTATCATATCTAAATGCATCTTCTATTACCTCAGCCATATCTTCTCTTGCAAGATCACTTACAACCACCTTTTCAACTCCAGCCTCTCTTAAAAGCTCACCAATCTTTTCGGCAGCCTTACCTGTATTTCCATGAATTGAAGCATACGCAACAAGAACGCCTTTATTTTCAGCCTCATATTTGCTCCAGGTATCATAAAGACCTATGTAATACGAAAGATTCTCTGTCAAAATCGGACCATGTAAAGGACAGATTTTCTCAATGTCAAGAGTTGATACCTTCTTAAGAAGCATCTGTACCGGAGCACCATATTTACCCACGATATTAAAATAATATCTTCTGGCTTCGCATGCCCAGTCATCCCCTGCAGTTAGCTCTAACGCACCAAACTTACCAAACCCATCTGCAGAGAACAATACTTTTTCAGTCTTCTCATATGTAACCATAACTTCCGGCCAGTGAACCATAGGTGCCATATAAAATGATAAAACATGCTCGCCTAAAGATAATTCATCACCTTCCTTAACAACAATTTTGTTAAGTGACTCAACATCAGCATCAATAAACTGAGCCATAAACTGGAATGTCTTGGCATTTCCAACCAATGTAACATCAGGGAAGAGGCTAAGAACTCTTTCTATGCTACCTGAATGGTCAGGTTCCATATGTGACACAACTAGATAATCTACCTTTTTTCCATCAAGACAATCAATAAGTTTTTTTGCCCATTCATCTTCTTTTCTCTCATCTACTGTATCCATAAGAGCAATTTTTTCATCCATAATCAAGTATGAATTATAGCTTACTCCCTCGGGAACCACATATTGACTCTCAAAAAGGTCAATATCTTCATCATCAACTCCTATGTACTTAATTGAATTAGAAATACTAATATCCATCTGCTGTATAACCTCCTAAAAAAATGATAGAATATTACCAATTATTTGGTTAATATTCTATCATATTTTCCTTGAAAACACACCCTGTTTATTTTGTTTTGTGAGATATTACCGCATTATTATATACATACTGTACGCCAGATAACAGGCTATACAAAAAATACCTTCCAACCTACTGGTTTCCTTCTTTGTCTGTGCAAAAATAAACATCAAAGCATTTACAGCTATTAGAATTCCTGTATCAATAACCAGCTCAGTCACAGCATGTATAGGAGAAAGAACAGAAGACATACCAAGAATAAATAAAATATTAAATATACATGACCCGACAGCATTTCCCAGTGCAATACCGGAATCCCCTTTTTTAGCTGCTACAATTGAAGTTACCAGCTCCGGAAGTGAAGTTCCAACAGCTACAATTGTCAGTCCAACCAATGTATCACTCATGCCCCACGCCTTTGCAATCAGGCTGGCATTGTCTACAACAAGATTTCCGCCAAATATAATAGCTCCCAGTCCAAGCGCAATCGCAAGTATACTCTTCGGAACGGACATACATTTTAATGAATCATCCTGAACACGATTTTTCATGGCACTACGTATTACAACAAACAAATATACAGCCATCAAGGCTAACAGGATAACCCCTTCTATCCTGCTGATTTTATGGTCCCAGATTAGCATAAGCAGTGCCGCCGAAACGCCAATATTCCACCACATATCACGTTTTAATATCTCCTTTTGTGACACAACCGGACATGTGATAGCACTTATACCTATTACCATCAAAAGGTTAAACAAATTCGAACCAACAATATTACCCAAGGAAATATCACTATTTCCGGCTAGTCCTGCAGTAATACTAACTGCCGCCTCAGGAGCACTGGTTCCCGCAGCAACGATGGTAAGTCCGATTACAACAGATGGCACCTTAAGAATACGGGCTATTGACGACGAGCCATCTACAAAATAATCTGCCCCCTTAATCAACAAAACAAACCCAACAACAAGTAACACATACATCATAATAAACTCCTCCTCATAAAAAATTTTTTCTGTGCAGAAAGAGAAAACGAGACTCTTACTGCACAAAAATAAGTGCAATAAAAGTCTCGTTACATACTTTTATGTATGGATACTGCCCGGTCAGATTATTCTGACGTGATGACGAACAATATCGCACCTTTTAATCAGGTGCCAACTACTCCCTAATATTGGGGCTATTAATATATCCTCTTAATATTTTATTCAGATTATAGGCTAATTATCACTATATGTAAATACTTTTTTAATCTCTTTATTTCTTCTTCTGTGGATACATTTAATTTCATGAATAAATTCCAGACTATATCCATGAAAATCCTAATTATTTGTGCAGATGATTTCTTACACGAGACAAATGTAACCCTATTATAAATTACACCGAACTTCTTGACAGCTTTATTCTATTACGAAAGAATAAAGCTCTACTTTCATTATAATAGCTCAATAATTTTGCAAACATGTCTGTTTTGCTACGCATTATAATACATATCATAAACGATATAACCATGTATGCCATCCAGGGAACCTTTATAGGTTTCCTGGCACATCATACACCTAGGTTCTTTCATTGGAATTCCACTTGTTGGGAAAATGTTATATTCTGATGATGTTTGAAAACCTACTTTATTATAAAATTTATAATTTCCTTCAACGGTTATTCCTTTATAACCCAATTCTTTAACCTTTTCTATTCCCAGTTTCAACATGGCAGAGCCAACTCCCTGGTGAAAATAATCAGCATGAACAGATACCGGTGGCAACAAATGATAATTCAGGGATATAATATTTTGAATCTCTGATTTCTTCTACCAACGCAATAATATCCGTACCATCAGAATAATCCGTTCCTTCTTGAAACGAACGTAAAATAAGAGCTATTATACTATGATAATCTCTATGTTCTTCCGGACGTATTATAATCTTGTTATTAATTAAACTTCCCCCGCCTCACATACAATTCAAATATGTTTTTACGAAACTCGTTAATTGATACTACAAATATATATAGTTTACCCTTGCAAATATAAATAACATTAAAGCTTCTTACATCTTTCCTCGAATTCTCTTAACTCTGTATCCGAGGCATGCATATATGCTTTAATTTCATACATCGACTCATCTACCTGCTTTATATAGCTATCCAAAGTTCCTTCGTCTTCCGGGCAAAAATACAAATATCCGCAGCTTATACTTAAATAAAATGGCAAATTCATTTTTTTACCTGCTATCTTAACACCTGATACTATCCTTTCCTTTGATTCAATAATATCCTCTTCTTTATCGCATTGTCCTACAACAAGGAATTCATCTCCACCAAATCGGATAGGAAGCCAGTTTTCACTGATGCATTTTTTAATTACTTCGGCTACCACTTTTATGGCAATATCCCCTTGCAGATGTCCATAATAGTCGTTTATTAATTTCATTCGGTTAACATCAATGAACATTAGCACCATATGTTTCTTTTTATGCTTACTTTCATCAAATATTCTCTTTCCTTCATTATTAAATCCAAAGCGATTATATATTCCGGTTAAGGAATCCTTTGTGTAAAGATCTGTCAATTTTTCATTTAAATGTTCAAGTGAAATATTCTGCTTAAGCTTTTCAACCGTTTGATTAAAATTATTTACAAATATATTAAGCTTACCTGTTTCTATTCCAACTAACCAGTCCTCTACAACTATATATCCAAATACCCAATCAACAAAATGAGCAGGGAAAAATATATACATTTTAGTAACGCCATCTTGTTTTTTATATCCGGGAATATATTCTCGTCGATTAATTGTATCACAATTAATTATTTGCCGTTGTTCTACTGCCGCAAAAACATCTAACGTATCTGAATATCCTTCTGTACAAGTTGTATATTCCTCACCTGCAAAATATAACTTTGCATTTTGATCTAACAAAATATATGTAGTGCCATTTTCGAACATTGTAGTTCTTTTTAAATATGCTGTGGTATTTTCTTTTAGTTTACCATTTGATTCACCATCCAATATAGCATTTGAAAACCAGTTATTGCTCCATGAAAACTCACGGCTAATTACTTTATCATAAAACGCACTCTTGCAGACTCTTTCTCTAAGCAAGGCAGCGTTACTATTGAAGCATCCACAACTGCCATTTTTAATCAACTCCCCATTTAGTACTGTATCACTGACTTTTTCTCCATTTATAAGTTTCATTAACTTCTCAAATGCAATCTCACCTAACAATGGATAATCCTGACCAACTGTACATAATGAAGGAATAAAAACCTGACCATCCTCAAGGTTGTCATATCCGGTGACAATTATTTCCTCAGGAACTTTTATACCCGCTTTTTGTAATTCAACACAAGCAGACATGGCAAGCAGATCATTGGCACACACTATCGCATCCGGTAAATTATCTCTTCTGTCTCTTATAATCCTTTTGGTGATTTCCATAGCATCTCTAACGCTCCAATCACCATAATGAATGCATTTTTCATCAAAAGGAATCGAGTACCTGGCAAATACGCTTCTAACAGCTTCTATTCTTAAATTCGAACATTCTGCATCTTTGGGCGCCGCGATAAACTCAATATCCTTCACCTGATGTTCACCAACCAAATGCTCTGCAAGATCCGTCATACTCTCCAAATCACTAGTGCCTACATATGGCATTCCATCTACCTGACTTCCAATATTAACTATCGGAATGCCTGCCTTATTTGCACGATCACGTATATCACATACCAGCTCAATAAAATTCATACTATCCGAGAAAATAATTGCCCCATCAAAATCTTCCAGTTCCGGCAGATTGTAAATTCGTTTCTCTTCTATTTGTTCATTTTTGCTCATTCCGGGTGCCGCATGGCTAATAAAAACAAATACATCATAATCAAACTCAATTGCACATTTTTTTATACTCTCTAATGAGTCACTTATTCTTTTTTCACCCCATGCATTTGCAAATACCGCTATTCTTCTCTCCATGTTTTACCCCTCCATTCGTGAAATACATCAAATACTCCATACGATGAAGTTTCATCACATCAGTTCCGGGATCACCTACATCTGCACTTCCTGTTATTACTATTACATCCTGTTCTATTCCAAACAGTATATCGGATTTCCCTTTTCTACCATTACTGAGCCATCTTTAAAATCTTTTAATCTTATCTCCGGCCCCTTGGTATCCAAAAGAATAGGCTATAAGTTCTCTTACCATACAATCAGTATCAACAGCTGACCCTAAAGTACAAATAATCTTTGTTTTTCGCAAAATTAACACCTCATTTTTAACTAAGACATATTACACTTATTGTATTGTTATTTTGCATTTTTTACATCAAATATAAAAATATTATGTTTCCTTTTTTATCCAATCAAAGACGCTTTATTTCCTCTTTTATCTCTTAAGATTTACTAATTCTTCTAATAACGAATCTGAAGTAGTGATTATTCTTGAATTTGCCTGGAAACCTCTTTGAGTTGTAATCATCTCTGTAAATTCAGCAGATAAGTCAACATTAGACATTTCAAGTACACCCTGTGACATTTTTCCGCCATCTTCGTTTACTGCAGAACCAACTCCATCAAAATCACCTGAGTTCTGTGTTGTGATATACAAGCTATCTCCAACTGCTTCAAGTGCCATTGGATTACTAAAGTTTGCCACAGCAATTTGGCCAAGCAATTTTGTCTCACCATTACTGTATATTCCATACAATAAACCTGAATTATCAACACTTACATCCTTAAGTTTACCCATTGCACGTCCGCCGCCTGTTGAATCCGTTGCACCTCTTACCATTTTAGCTGTTGAATTTCCATCTGATTCAAACATTGTAAGGTTAGAAAAATCTATTGTAATTCCATTAACCTGTTCACCATTAACTACTGAATTAAAAACATCACCCTTTGAAGCATCAACTGGTGTAATTTCAAGCAAAGCATCTTTTTGGTTTTGTGCCCCTGCATATACAAAAGCACCTGAATCTGGGTCAAATTTTATTGCAATAGAATTTTTACCACCTAACGATGCTCTATAACCGCCCTCTTTTGCAGCAGTTGTTGGGTCATCAGCACCAAGTAACTCAATATTATTTGCATCTTTTAGAGATGTGATTTCAAGATTATACAAGGACTTATCAGCCTGATTAGTGTTTTGAGTCATTTTGAATTTTACAGTATATGTATAACCTAAAGAATCGTATATTGAAACTGAAATACTTTTACCATCTGCTGATGATAAATCCTTATCAGTTAAATCTACATTACCTGTCATATATGCTTTTGTTGTCTGCTCTGGGTTAGAAACCTTCTTATCAACTGATTCAGGATATATTGCTGATACAATATCCTTTTTAATCTGTGAAGGATTTTCTGGATCAACTTGCCAACCCATAACCTGATATCCATTACTTGTAACAAGGCAACCAGAACCATCAACCTGGAAAGAACCTACTTTTGTAAAATAATTTGTTCCACCTCTATTAACAATAAAGAAGCTTGAACCATTAAGCATTAAGTCATATGGATTATTTGTACTTTGTGAAGCACCTGTATCTGTTATAGATGAAGATATAGAAGATAACTTTGTACCTAAACCAATCTGAGTTGCATTTGTACCACCTGTATTTGTTGTCGCACCTGTTGCATTAGAAGTTGTTTGATATAAAACATCTCTAAATAAAACCGATGAAGACTTAAAGCCTATTGTGTTAACATTTGCAATATTGTTACCTATTACGTCCATTTTTGTCTGGTGTGTCTTAAGACCAGCCACTCCAGAATAAAGTGATCTCATCATAATTTTCGACCTCCGCTTTCATATAATCAATCCCTTCTGGCATTCCGGGATTACAGCTTCCTAAATAGGTCCAGCTGTTAAACAATTACTGCACCATCAATATTAGTAAACACATTACCCTCTTGATTTTTTAAAAGAGCCGTAACTACTGTGTTATTTTTTATATTCACAATAAATGCTAAATCATCCATCATAACAAGTGATTCCTTAATATTCTTTTCTCTTGCTTGATCGACGCCTTGTGTAAGCCTATTCATTTGTGAATCATCCAAACTAATATTTCTACTTTGCAGCCTTTCATTAGCATGTTTTGAAAACTTAATTTTCTCTTGAGAAAAAGCAGCATTTCTTAATATATCCTCAAAACTAACGCTTTTGTTTGTTTCATAATTTATCTTATTATTAGTATTGTGAAGATATAGTCCAGCCGCTTGTTCAATCGAAATATAGCTATTTTCTATACCCTTCAAAATATCACCTCCAAGATAAAATCAAGCCTTTTTGTTATTATCTGTGGCATCATTTACTGAAGTGTTTCCTGTATTATTTTTATCAGTATTAGTGCCCTCATTTTTATTATCGGTACTTTCTTCCTTTTTGTTTAGATATAAATAATAATCATAATCAACTACTGAATCCAAATCGGCTGCTGGATAATAATTATCATCAATTGACAATAATACTTCTCCGTTTTTTACAGTTGCGTATTGAACCAATCCACTAACCATCTGGCTTTTTCCCGCTGAATCAGTTGTATTCATAATAACATACTGACCAACCAAGTTAAGAGAATTGCCCATCTTTACATTATCACTTATATTCATTGTAGCTTCAAGTGATGAATATTGTGCAAGCTGAGACATATATTCTGTACTATCTCCCGGATTAAGTGGATCCTGATATTGCATCTGCGCAACTAAAAGTTGTAAAAAAGCGTCCTTATCTAAATCAGATTTTTTTGTATCTTTTTTTGTACCTGTATAAGCTTGTGCTTTTGATGTATCAATACCTGATACTCCTTCTGATGTTGGCATAAAATTCCTCCTTTCTAAATTGAATAACTTACTGTATTCTTAATTGTTTCCTTAAGCATTTCTTCTGCACTATCAGCTGGAACGTCTTCTAACATACCATCTACACCTAATGACCTAGTTTTATCAGCCGAGTTACTATTTCTATTATCATTTTGTTCAAATGTACTATCCTGTCCATCCTCAAAAAATGAATGTGGCGCAATTAATACTTCAATACTATCAACCTTCAATTCATTATTATTGAAATTTTCTTTTAATACTTCAATTCCAGCAACAATTGCTTTTTGTGCAGCTTCTGTTTCTGCAATTATTTTTGCCTGCATTACTCCATTCTTACTTTCTACCGCAATATGAACCTTGCCTAAGTTTTCAGGGTTAAGTTTAATTTCCATAGAAGATACTTCTTTTATGTTATTCAACTTTATTTCCTCTACTATCTGACGAACAACATCTGCACCTTCAACTTTAGTATCAAAGGTTGTTTCCTGTGCCTTTGATGTATTAATTGCATCTGTAACAGCATTTTGCAAATTGGTAACTATATTGTTTTCATTATTTTCGCTGCTATTCTTTTTTCCTGACTGATGATTGTTAGTATTATTCGAATCAAAAACAGGAATCTTTTCTTCCGTAAATGTAGTATTTTCTAGATCAATTTCACTATTTTTAGATTCAAAAGCCTCCAATGATGCATTCTTTAACTCTTTGTTATTTTCGGTTTCAAGCTTTACATATTCTTTAAATTCCAAAACAACATCTGGTGTCAAAGCTTCATTATCCTTAGAATCAACAACCGCTTCTTTCCCTAATGTGATTACTTCATCCAATGCCATATCAATAAAATCAGCTTTATCCTGATCAACAAGTAAGTCAACCTTAGAGATATCATTAATTTCACATAATAAATCTCTCAAAACATTTTCATCAGCAAGTTCTTCTAGATTTATTCCTGTTTTTTCAAGTATTGCTGCAAGCTCATCATCAGTTAGGTCATACTTGTTTTGTATTATCATTTGAAATACCATGGCAAGAGACATTTCATCTGACAAAACTACTTCGTCAGTATTAATTTTTTCATCAATCTCCTCAGTTATTTCTTCTCCTTTAACCGAATCACAAGATGATAGTGTTTCATCAATCTTAGTACTGTTATCAACACTATTTGAACTATCTTCTATATTAGAACAATCTTTTTTTTCATACTTTTTATCATCAACATTCAAAGAAGCATTATTACTATTCTTTTCATTTTTTTTACCTTCTATATTCTGTTCATATGATACTTGTAATTTACTATCACTTTTTGAAACACTCAAATCCATAATAGAAGAAAATGTATCATTAGCATTGCCATTTTGTTTTGCTAATTTTGAATTAAAAGAAGCTCCTGTAGATATTCCTTCAACATTTCTTGTGTTTACTGTCATCTTTAATCCTCCTTTCTTCGAATTTACCACATATTTTATGGCATTAATTTTTTTGTAACATTAGCAGCATAATCAGCATCCATTTCTGCAAGAATTTCGCCTCTTGCTTTAGAACCCATATTATTAAGAATTAGCGCTACAGCATCTAAATCATTACTCATATTTTCTAAAATCGAAGCTGCTTTTTTTCTATCCATTCCTTCATATGCATTAGCCAATTCTTTAATTTTATTATCAGCTTCCTTGGCAGAAACAATATCTCTATAAACATTCTCTGCATATTCAGGATCTAGCTTATTATACCACTCAATATATGTATCGGTATCTGGGGCCGATTCTCCATAGACTATTTCGGAATAAAATTTATTTTTTTCTTCCTCTAATGTTTTTTTCTCGTCATCTAAATAAGAAAGTCTGGCTACTTCAGCTTCTAATTCTTTTATTTTATCATCAGAAAGCTTAGCTTTTGCTTCTAACTCTTTGTTTTCATTATCTAATTTTTCAACTTGATCAAGTGCATCAGGAAATGTGTTATATGGATAATCATTTTCCTTTGCAATCTCTGCATCAGATGGAGGTGGCAAAATATAATTAATTATTGGTACATTTTTAAATATTGGTCTAAGAACCGTGCTTCCAAAACCACCAACATCACACTTAATCAAAAGTGCCATTATTGTCAGCCAATTTGTTATCATTAAAATAACAACAAACATAAGCATTCCTTTTCCATTTTTCCCTTCTTTTTCTTCTTTTGCCATAGTTTATTCCTCTTCTTTTCTAAATTTATAACTTACAACTTCATCTGTCACTTTGTTTTCTTCATAATTTAATTCTTTCAGAAATTCTTCAAATTTCTTTTCTTTTAGTTTTTCATGCATTTTTCTCTCTTGAATTACCGTATTAAGCTTTGCTTTTACAATCTCAAGTTCTTTACTTTTTTTCTTAATTACCTCATTTTGATTTTCAATCATATTATCTAATATAGAATTTGCATTTGACAATTCATTAATTGTCAAAAAATCCAAATTACCTATTAGAGCTTCTTGATATTTTTCATAATAGCTATTTTTTCTTGCTAATAAACCCTCAAGTTTTTCCTCTTCCTCAGTAAGCGCGAGTCTAGCAACAGTATATTCTTGTTTTGCCGTTTCTTCTAATTTGTATTTTATATCCAGAATATTTTGCATTCTATATATGAATTTCGCCATACATACTCCTCAAAAACCAAAGCATAATGCATTAAAATATATCTTTTAACATATTAATCTCATCCTCAAACATAAACTTCTCGTTAACATCCTGTCTAAGAAAATTATTAACTGAATTAATTTTATTGATTGCATAATCTATTTCTTTATTAGAGCCTGCTCTATAAGCACCAATATTTATCAAATCTTCAGCATCATTATATGTAGCAAGAACATTCTTTAATCTTCCTGCAGCTTTTTTATGTTCTGGTGTAGCAACAGCACTCATACATCTTGATATACTTTGCATAACATCTATTGCAGGATAATGATTTTTATGTCCTAATTTTCGAGATAAAACTATATGTCCATCTAATATACCTCTTGCTGTATCTGTAATAGGTTCATTAAAATCATCACCATCAACAAGTACCGTATAAAGACCAGTAATAGAACCTTTTTCTGTATTACCTGCTCGCTCTAACACTTTAGGCATTTCAGAATATACAGAAGGAGGATATCCCCTTGTAACTGGTGGTTCTCCAGAAGCAAGCCCGATTTCACGTTGTGCCATAGAAAATCTTGTAAGTGAGTCCATCATAAGCAGTACATCTTTTCCCTGATCCCTAAAATACTCAGCAATCGCAGTAGCTGTTTTTGCAGCTTTGTTTCTTTCTAGTGCTGGTTTATCAGATGTTGCAACAACAAGAACCGATCTTTGCAAGCCTTCCTCACCTAAATCTCGTTGAATAAATTCGCCTACTTCTCTACCTCGTTCTCCAATAAGTGCAATTACATTTATATCAGCCCTTGTATTTCTCGCAAACATTCCAAGCAATGTACTTTTTCCGACACCACTTCCTGCAAAAATACCTATACGTTGTCCTTTGCCCATAGTAAGAAGTCCATCAACAGCCTTAACACCTAGGGGCATAACCTCTGTAATAAGCTTTCTAGATAATGGATCTGGTGGTGCTCCATCTATAGGATACTTAGCAGAATACTTTATAGATTTTCCATCCATAGGTCTTCCAATTCCATCCAATACATGTCCAAGTAAATCCTCACCTACTTTTACTTTCAATATCTCACCTGTGTTTCTTACTGTGGCTCCAAGGCCTATTCCATCAACGGCATCATAGGGCATTAATAATACTTTATTATCTTTGAAACCAACAACCTCAGCAAAAACTTTTGTATTTCCATCTCTAGAAATAATTTCACATAAATCATTAAGTCTACAAGGTGGTCCGACAGATTCAATTGTTAACCCAACAATTTTACTAACCTTTCCATAATGGACAGTAAAATCTCTATATACTAAAGCTTTGCACTTTTCAATATCAACCATACCATCACCACCTTAAACTTTTCTTTACTAGAAATAATTCCTCGATAAAAATCGAGGAATTATAGTTAATCTGTAAGCATTTTTATTGCTGTTATAAGATTTCGAACTTGTACATCCATTGACAAATCAACTATTCCTGTCTCCGATTCAATAATACAATTTTGCTTATCTAATTTGGAATCTGCAAATATTTCAATACTAATGCTTGGATTAGCAGATCCAACTATTCTATCGTAGTTATCCATTATATAAGCATAATTTTCATCAGAAACCTTAATTACATATTCACTTCCTGTAACAGCATCATTTATTGCATTGTTAATCATATGTAACATGACCGATTTGTAGTTTTCTACCAAAATGCCAGTCATCTTCTCAATAATAAAGCATGCCATATCCAACACTTTATCTTCAGACTCTTTAATTGCCTCTGCAATACGCTTTTCATTTTGTGAAAGGACCTCATCTTGTTCTCTTTGTAGTTTAGCTAAATACTCATCTGCACGACGCATAGCTTCCATATTGCCTTCTTCAAGTCCCTTATCATAGCCTTCTTGACGTGCGTTCTCACGAATTACATCTGCCTCTACATATGCATCATCAACTATTTTAGTAGCACGGTTCCTTGCATCCTCATATACTTCCTTTGCCTTATCCATGGCATCATCAAGAATCTCTTGATTAAGTGGTGCGCTGCTATGCTTAAGCATTTCTTCAACATCTTCATCTGCCTGCATAGTTTCTTCTAAAGGTCTTATAATTTTACCTTTATTTTGCAAATCAAGAATTATGCTATTTCCATCAAAAACAAAAGGCTTGACCTCAGAATTAATATTTCCCACAATGCCTGATTTAAATAAACTAGACAACTATCTCGTCACCTCCACCACGTGAAACAACAATTTCACCTGAGTCTTCGAGTTTTCTAATAATATTAACAATCTTCTGCTGAGCTTCTTCAACATCCTTAAGCTTAACAGGTCCCATAAATTCCATGTCTTCTTTTATCATAGCAGCAAGTCTAGATGAAAGATTATCAAAAATTAACTTCTGAACATCCTCGTTTGCATTCTTTAACGCAACTGCCAACTCATTATTGTCAATCTCACGAAGCACTGTCTGAATTGATCTATTATCAAGCAACAAGATATCCTCGAACACAAACATCTTTCTTCTGATTTCGTCTGCAAGTTCTGGTTCTTCCACTTCCAAATTCTCCATGATATGTTTTTCAGTACTTCTATCAACAGTATTAAGAATGTTAACAATAGAATCAACGCCACCAACAATTGTGTAATCCTGATTAACAAGAGAAGCAAGCTTCTTCTCAAGAACTTTCTCAACTTCTTTAATTACATCCGGACTAGTTCTATCCATCATAGCTATTCTTCTTGCAACATCAGCCTGCTTTTCAGGCGTTAAGGCACTTACTACTGCTGCCGCCTGAGATGCCGGCAAATATGCTAAAATAAGTGCAATTGTCTGTGGATGTTCATCTTGAATAAAGTTAAGTAACTGGCTTGCATCAGCTTTTCTGACAAATTCAAATGGTCTAACCTGAAGAGAAGCTGTAAGTCTACCAATAACATCCCTTGCTCTATCCTCTCCAAGAGCCTTATCAAGAAGCTCCTTAGCATATGCAATACCACCTTCTGCAATATATTGCTGTGCCAAACAAACCTCATAAAATTCATCCAAAACTGCATCTTTAACATCTGATGGAACACTCTTTGTATTTGCAATTTCCAAAGTCAACTGTTCTATTTCATCATCCTTTAAATGCTTAAATACCTGTGAAGATCTTTCTGGTCCAAGAGCAATCAATAATATTGCTGCCTTTTGAATACCAGTTATTTCATTTGATTTAACAGCCATATCCTATCACTCCCAATCATCATTCAACCAGTTTCTAAGTAACGAAGCAACCGCTTCTGGATTTTCATCAACAAATTTCTCAATATGCATCTTAGTAGCTGATTTATCACTAAACTCAATATCATCAAGAGTCTGATTTTCTTTAGTAGTTGCAAGCAAAGCCTCTACAGAAAGTTCCGGCTCAACCTCAATGATTTCTTCTGGTTTCATACTTCTAAGAACAACCATCAATAATAACACACCAATAACAACAGCAAGTGCTATAGATAAAATACTTTGAATCGGAATCTTTTTAGCCTCAGCAGGATAAAATACAGGTACTGTTCTTTCAACAACATAAATACTCTTTTCACTAATACCAGTCGCCTTAGCTAAAAGAGCAACTAATTCCTCAGAATTTGCATTTTCTGTTATTTCAGAATTTGCATTTTTAAACTCCGCAAAGGTCGTATCATCCAAAAGGCCATCAGCTTTCATCTGGGTCTCATCATAAACTAGATACTTTGTAAGATACATCGCCATGCTTGAATTAGCCATATCTACTTCACCTACTGGTGTTTTCGTATTCTCTTCTATACTACTTGTAGCATATGACTCTTTAATAAGTGTAAGCTTAGATTCGCCATTTGCATTATCAAGTAAGTTATAATCTGTTATTTCTTCGCCATTTGCATCTGTACCAACCACGCCACCAGTACCGTCTGTATTTTCAGCAACATAATAATAATAGTTTTCTTTAGGGCCTGTATCATCAGTATCATTTGAATAATATTCAATTTTTCTTTTTTCTGTTTCAGATAAATTAATTGCAAGATTAGAAGAAACAGAAACCTCATCGTAAACTCCGGAATTAACCATAAGATTCCACAGCTTACTGTTATAATATTCTTCTACCTGTTGCTCAACTAACAAAGTATTATTAACCGTTGCAGCACTATTTGTACCAGAAAACAATAAATTGCCCTGATTATCAATAATAGTAATCGCCTCAGTATTCGAATCTCCAACGCAAGTTTTTGCATATTCTGCAATACCCTGTATACTTTCTTTATTAAAATTACTATTTATAGTAATCATAATACTAACTGAAGTAGTCAAATCCTTAGTATATATCGTATTAGTATTATCAGGTAAATTAATAGTTACAGATGCCTTAGCAATACCATCAATATTGCTTATATCAGCTTCCATTGTAGATTGTAAATTTATTTTAGCCTTTAACTTTTTCTCTGAATCAGTTGTATTAAAGCTATTATTAAACAACCATTCATAATCAGTTCCATTAATACTTGGAGAAACGCCATTTTCACCAAGTATAAGTCTTGCCTTTGAAACCTGTTTTTCATCAACTTCTATGCTTAATGCATCATTAGGTATCTTAATAGTAAGACCTTGCTCTTCAAGTAAGTTAGCTGCCTTTGCAGTTGCTGAAGCATCCTCAAATGTAGCTAATTTAACAAACGTAGTTCTATTTAAAATCAAAAACAATGCAACTAATGATATTACAACAGCTGCAATAACTGAAAAGAACAATGTCTTTTGTTTTGCCGTATATTTATTCCAAAATTCCAGCATTTTAGCTGGTAATTGTTTGAACCATTCTCCCATATTCGCCTCCGTAGGATTTATTTAATCCCACAATTATAATTGCATTCCCATAATTTCTTTGTAAGCAGAAACAACCGAATTCGTAATTTTAGTTGTATATTGTAATGAAATATTAGCCTTTTGTTGTGCTAAAGCAACATCATGAATACTATTTGTATATCCCAATGCAAAACTTATTTCAGCTGACTCTGCAGCCTTTTGTAAAGAATCAGTTTCTCGATACATATCTATTGCTGCATTAAAAATTGAATCAAATGAATTAACTTTTCTATTATCATTTAATGTACTTTTGTTTACACTATTCAATGTTGTAAAATTATCACTAAACAGTGATACTGGTGTAACTGACATAATTATTCCTCCTTGGTATCTCAATCGCAAATAATGTTAATGCATAAAACTAACTTTTAAACAATTCCATTCCTTTAACTGCAATACTCTTAGATGCATTAAACGCAGTAACAGATGCTTCATACGCTCTGCTAGAATCAATTAAATTTGTCATCTCAGTAACCGTATCAACATTAGGGTATTCAACATATCCATCCTCGTTAGCATCCGGATTGTCTGGTTCATAAACTAATCTTAGTTCAGATTGATCCTCAACAATCTTAGGTGCTTTTACTCCATTAGGCTGATAGTGACTCAAATAACCATTCAAAATATGATCAAAGGATGTTGTATCCTTTTCAGCAAAAACAACGGTTTTTCTTCTATATGCTTCACCATTTTCTGTTCTTGTAGTATTTGCATTAGCAATATTTTCAGAAATTATATCCATTCTTATTTGTTGAGCCGTCATACCTGTGGCAGACACATTCATTGCAGAAAAAACTCCCATATCACTACCTCCTATATAATAAATTTAATCCTAACTCAATACTGATTTATATCTAGAAAATTCTTGTCCCATCAAATCAACAAGCATCTGATATCTAATTTGATTTTGCGCTAAATACGCTTCTTCTGTTGCAATATCTACATTATTACCATCTAGTCTGTAAGATAAAGAAGCATTGTCTGTGTAAACCTGAGGATCTAAAATAGATAAATCTTTGTTTGCTCTTGCAACTGCATTTGATAAATTTTTTTCTCCTGCTAATTCAGCTTGCAATACAGATTCAAAATCAATATCCTTTCTCTTATAGTTAGGTGTACTAACATTAGCAATATTATTGTTAATCAATTCATTTCGTAAATTCGCAGCATCTGCTGCCTTGTCAAGAATATTAACATAATTATATATATTTGTATTAATCATATTAACCTCCTAAAAAAGCTAATCTCTATGTACAATAGTGTTCTCCAAATAAACGCATAAAAGGACTTATGAGTATACCTCACAAATCCTTTTGAAATACTCTAAAAATCCTTTTTTAGAGAATAACAGTTTATTAGAAATAATCCTTTAAAAACCATTATAATAACTTGCCGATATACTATTCCATTATATCAATCAGCAAATTATGCTATATATCTTACGAAGGATATATCGGCATAAAATTGCTAATTCATTACACGTATATAAATAAAACAAAAAATTATCGTGTAAGTTAATATAAACATAAACCTACACGATAATAATACTACCATATTTTGTGTGTATCATCAACAAAAATATAATCTAACCACAAAATATTTACTTTTCCTTTGCTTTATCACAGCTATAGCCACAGCCCTCAGCAGAGCAAAGAATCTTATTTCCTTTTTCAACCATATAACTGCCACAGGTTGGACATTTTTGTTCAACAGGCTTAGACCATGACATAAATTCACATTCTGGATTATTAATACATCCAAAATATTTTCGACCTTTTTTAGTCTTTCTAAGGACTACCTCTCCATTACAAACAGGACAAGCTATTCCAATTTTTTCATAATGAGGCTTTGTATTTCTGCATTCTGGGAATCCTGGACAAGCTAAAAACTTTCCATGTGGACCATATTTTACAACCATCATTCGACCACATAATTCACATTTTTCATCAGAAACTTCTTCTTTAATTGATACACTTTCTAACTGTTTCTTTGCTTCCTCAACTGATAGTTTTAGGTCTGGATAAAAGTTTCTAATAACAACTTTCCAATTAATCTCTCCTTCTTCAATCTTATCAAGCAAAGACTCTATATTAGCTGTAAAACTAGTATCGACGATCGCAGGAAATGCTTTTGTCATAAATTGATTAACAGCCTCGCCAATTTCTGTAACATACAAATTCTTATTTTCCTTTACCACATATCTTCTATTAATGATAATTGCTATAGTAGGAGCATATGTGGAAGGTCTTCCTATGCCAAGCTCCTCCATAGTTTTTACCAAAAGTGCCTCTGAATAATGAGCTGGGGGTTGTGTAAAATGTTGCTTTTCTTCAACTGAAGCAACGTCTAATACATCTCCAACCTCTATTCCATTCAAGTGCACTCTTTTTTCTTTTTCCTCATCAGCATCATATACAGACATAAATCCTTCGAATAATACCTTTGAAGTAGAGGTTCTAAACTTTTCACTGCCTATATCTGCTGTAATTGAAAGCACCTCATTTACAGCTTTACTCATTCTACTAGCCAAAAATCTATTATAGATTAACTGATATAGTCTAAATAAATCTCTAGGTAATTGATCCTTTAATTCAACAGGAGTTATGTTAATGTATGTTGGTCTAATTGCTTCGTGAGCATCCTGAATTTTCTTATCTGACTTCTTAATATCACCGGTGCCAATATATTTCTCACCATATTTATCTTTAATGAATTCCTTTGCACTAGCATCTGCTTCTTCAGAAATTCTAACTGAATCAGTTCTTAAATATGTTATTAAACCAATACTTCCATGACCTTTTACTTCAACACCTTCATATAATTGTTGAGCTAATCTCATTGTCTTACTAGTAGAGAAATTAAGCTTTTTGCCAGCTTCCTGTTGAAGCGTACTAGTTGTAAAAGGAAGTGGTGGATTCTTTGTTTTTTCAGTAGTTTTAATATCTGTTATATTAGCCTTTTTGCCTTTGATATTTTTCTTAAGTAATTCTAGTTCTTCTTTAGATATTTTGTCCTTTGTATAGTGAAAAACAACAGGCTTTAATCCGTTATTTCTGTCTAAATTAACATCCATCGACCAATATTCTGTTGGCACAAAAGAATTTATTTCTTCTTCCCTATCACATATAAGTTTAAGTGCAACAGATTGAACCCTTCCTGCACTTAAACCTCTTTTGATTTTTTCCCAAAGAACTGGACTTATGGTATATCCAACCATTCTATCAAGCAATCTTCTAGCCTGCTGGGCATCAACAAGATCCATATCTATTTCTCTTGCATTTTTAATTGATGCCTTAACAGCATCCTTCGTAATCTCATTAAAGGTAATTCTCTTTACTTTTTTATTTGCAAGATTTAGTGCTTCATATAAATGATATGAAATTGCTTCTCCCTCACGGTCGGGGTCGGTTGCAAGATATATTTTATCCGCTTTCTTTACAGCCTTTCTTAATTCTGCTACTAAGCTACCTTTTCCACGAATTGTGATGTATTTTGGTTCATAATCATTTTCAATATCTATTCCAAGTTTGCTTTTTGGTAAGTCTCTAATATGTCCATTCGAAGCAATAACTTCATAAGACGAACCTAAAAACTTCTTTATTGTATTAGCTTTGGCTGGCGACTCCACTATCACAAGATTATTTGCCATTTCAATATCCTCTCAGTTTACTAATATTATATAGCCACTATGTAATACCCCTTCAATGGCTGTTTAACTACTTTCTTTTCTTCTAACATATATAATGTACTAATAGTCCTAGTTATTCCTAGTCCTGCCATATTAATAACATCATCTATATATGTAGGTTCCAAACTCAAACAACTATACACCATTTTTTCCATAGGTGCAAGACAATTTTTATTTACATTTCCTTCTGTTTTTATTATATTTGATTTGTATTTCTTTTTATCATTTTCGCAATTGTCTTTTATTTCAGTTTTATTTTCAATATATTTTTCTTTATTTTCAATATATATATCTTTATTTTTAGTATAATCTTCCCCAAACAAATCAGACAAAATATCCTTATAACTGCAAACACAATATGCGCCTTGTTTTATCAAATTATTTGTTCCCTCACTATTTTGATCAAATAGTCTTCCAGGAACAGAATATACTTGTTTTCCTTGTTCAAGCGCACAATCCACAGTAATTAAAGAACCACTTTTTTTCTTTGCTTCGACAACGCATACTCCATCTGACAATCCACTTATTATTCTATTTCTACATGGAAAGAAGCCTGCATTAGGACTAACATCTAATCCATATTCAGATATAATTGCTCCATTTCTTTCTACCTCTAAAAAAAGCTCTATATTTTCTTTTGGATATGTAACATTTATACCACATCCTAATACTGCAATTGTATGTCCATTAGCAACAAGCGCTCCCTTATGTGCTGCGCTATCAATTCCTCTAGCTAAACCACTTATTATAGATATACCATTCATGGCAAGATTTCTAGCAAAATTATTAGCTATTTCTCTTCCATAGGCACTTGAAACACGAGAACCTACTATTGCAATACTACTATTAAATTCATTAATTTTATTTCCTAAGTTACCACGTACATATAGCCCCATTGGATAATCGTATATATTAAGAAGCTTCTTAGGATAATCTTCATGTCCAGGATACACGAATTTAATTTTTCTTTCATTTAATCTTTCACTTATTTCTATTACTTTATTTGCATTTTTAGATTCATAAAATGCTTTAATTATCTTGTCACCTAGTACATTTTTAATTAATTCTTCCCTTGCATCATATATGTTTGCAATTGTGTGAAAAGCTTCTAAAAGCTTTCTTCTTGACACATTACCTACTCCTTCAATATTACAAAACCATAAATTAAGCATATATTCATCATTTTCAAGTTGTTTCAATATTAATTCTCCTTCTTATTTCGATATCACTTTATATCAATATATATTTACTGTAATTTTCATTCTTCTTATTTACACCTTGTAATGGATGCACTTTACATATGGATAATATTCACTATTTATTACTATATTTATATTTTGTCATAATTGTTATAATAAAAGCTTCCCGAATTTCTATAAAATAATGCTTCTTGCAAATGTTCTGATTTTATCTCAGTACTAAGAGCTAAATCAGCAATTGTTCTTGCAAGCTTCAAAATTCTATAAACTCCTCTTGCACTTAAATCCATTTCAGTAAAAGCCTTCTCTAATATCTTATTTTCTTCTTCACCTAATCTTATATATTTTTTTAGCATTTTCCCTTCTAATTGAGAATTAAAAAATATATTTTCATTTTCATAACGTTTTATCTGAAGCATTCTCGCCTGTTGGACCCTTGCTCTAATGTCTTCTGACGATTCTCTTTTTTCATCATTAAATATTTCCTTACATGTGACGGGTTTTACTTCCATGTTAATATCAATTCTATCTAACAATGGACCACTTATTTTACTTTGATACCTCTTAATCTGATTAACTGAGCACGAACATTTCTTCATATCTGGGAAGTATCCACAAGGACAAGGATTCATTGCAGCAACAAGCATAAAATCTGCTGGAAATGAATATGCTGCATGTACTCTTGAAATAGTTATTTTTCTATCCTCTAAAGGTTGACGCATTACCTCTAATACTGACTTATCAAATTCTAATAATTCATCTAAAAACAATACACCATTATGGGCTAAGCTAACCTCTCCTGGTTTAGGAACCATTCCTCCTCCAACAAGAGCATGATTAGAAATTGTATGGTGCGGAGCTCGAAAAGGCCTTTTTCTTACCAAAACATCTTTATTATCTAATAAACCTGCAATACTATATATTTTAGTTACCTCAACACTTTCTTCAAAAGACATTTCAGGCATAATTGTAGGAAGCCTTTTTGCCAACATAGATTTTCCAGCTCCTGCTGCCCCAGTCATAAGCACGTTATGAAAACCTGCTACAGCAATTTCCATACCTCGCTTTAATATTCCTTGCCCTGATATTTCATTAAAATCTATTGAATGTATTATCTTCTCGTTAATACATTCATCATTTTCATTTATCTTTGATTCAATTTGAAGTATCCCTTGTATATAATATGAAGCTTCGCGTAAATCCGATACACCAACAACCTCCATATGTCTAACAAGTAAAGCCTCTTGAACATTTGCTATAGGAACAATACATTTTGTTATTCCATATCTATAACAATGATGCACCATAGGAAGTATCCCTGTGACCGGTTTAATTTCTCCATTCAAACCCAATTCACCTATTATTACTGTTTTTTCCATATCAATTGCAGGGGTAATTCCCATAGCAATCAATACAGCAATGGCAATAGGCAAATCGAAAGCAGAGCCATCTTTTCTTATATCTGCAGGGGATAAATTGATTGTTACTCTTTTGGGTGGTAGATGGTACCCAGAATTCTTAAGTGCTGTTCTTACTCTTTCGCCGGCCTCCTTTACAGATGAGGATAGATATCCGACCATAGTAAACATTGGAAGTCCATCATTAACATCTGCCTCAACATTAATTATGGTTCCGTCTACTCCAAGAACTGCACTACTTATTACTTTACTAAACATATACACTCCTATCTTCCAGGAGCTAACCATGTTATTATAATATTAACAAAAAACAGACATGTCAATTAGTTCATACAAAAATCACATTTACTAATATTCATGTCTGTATATAACATTATTTTTTCTTTTGAACACTATAACCAAATTTGCCTACATAATCACCTAGGGTGAAATACTGTCCATGAGAATATGCAATCAGGTTAGCTTTATTCAAATCAAACTTGCCTGTTTCATCAATATATTTCTCATCAGCCAATACTGCCACTACTTCACCAATAAACATATCATGAGAACCTAATTCGATAACCTTTGTCACTTTACATTCGATATTAACAGGACTTTCTTCAATAATAGGAACCGACACCTTAGTTGCCTTCCCTTTTGTTAATTTCATTTTAGTAAACTTATCAACATCTCTACCACTTTTTACTCCAGAATAATCCATTGCATATGTTAAATCCTTTGTAGTCAAGTTTACAACAAACTCTCCATTTTCTGAGAGAAGTTCATGCGAATATCTCGATTTTCTAACTGAAATTGAAACCATTGGAGGATCAGAATTAATTGTTCCTGCCCATGCAATTGTAATTATATTGTCTTTGTCTTTTCCATTACCAACTGTTACCATTACAGCTGGAACTGGATAAAGCATATTACCTGGTTTCCATATTGCCTTTCCCATTTCATTCTCCTACTCAAGCATATTGCGTATTTCTTGCATTTTGTAATCCATAGCTACACTCATATCAGCACATTTTTTAAGTTCTTGTGCAATAATCTCTGGATGTTTTAGGTTATCTTTTTTATACTTTAGTTTATGATCAAGGCTAGCCCAAAAATCCATTGCAATTGTTCTAAACTGAACCTCAACCTTCATGTATTTTTTACCGTTAGATAGGAAAATAGGAATTTCCACAATTAAGTGTAAACTTCTATACCCATTTGGTTTTGGATTTCTTATGTAGTCTTTTACATTAACAACTGTAATATCATCCTGCTTTGTAAGCAATTCTGATACCGTATAAATATCTTCCGGGAAAGAACAAATTACTCTAACACCCGCTATATCAGTAAGATTATCCATTATATTATCAGTTGTAATTTCTAAACCCTTTTTGCGCATTTTTTCTATAATACTCATAGGTTTTTTCACTCTACTTTTAATAGATTCAAATGGATTTCTATTATGTTGAATATTAAACTCCGAGTTAAGAACCTTTAGTTTTGTTTCTATTTCCATAAGGGCACATTCATAGTACATCATTAGTTCCATAAATGGCTGCATATCCTTAATTGCTGTTTCAGGATCGTTAAGTCCCATAACTTCCATGCCCACTTCTGCTGAAGTATTCATAACAATCACCTCTCAATATTTCTTCAAGTTAAAATAAAATGTCAATTATACATTCTTCTTATATATCATAATACACATCATAAAGACATAGTCCCTTAGCAGGTGCCATTTCTTTATATTCTTGTCTATTTTTTCTCTCTAGTAATTTTTCTATTGTTTCTGCGTCTAAATTACCGTATCCTGCAGAAACAATTGCAGCTGTAATTTTTCTAACCATATGGTATAAAAATCCATTTCCAGTATAAGATATCTTTATTATTCCATTATTATTATCTATATTTATACTTTCAATTTTCCTTACTGTAGACTTCTTTTTGCTTTTCACATCTGAAAACGTAGCAAAATCCTTTTTACCTACAAAGCACTGTGCTGCCTGCTTCATTTTATCTATATCAAGGTTATCCTTGATATTCCATGTATACTTTCTAAGAAAAACATTTGCTTTTTTGTTATTATCTATAGAATATACATATGTTTTTCCTATGGCACTTAATCTTGCATGAAATCTGTCCAAAACTATTCTTATATCAACAATGTTGATATCGTCTGGCAAATATTTATTCAAATAATCTTTAATCTCATCTAGAGACATATCTATGTCCAAATAAAAATTTGCATACTGCCCATTTGAATGAACACCTGCATCAGTTCTACCTGAACCGTGAATTTCAATATCATCCTTGCCTGCCATAGCACAAATACACCTTGATATTTTTTGTTCAATAGTATTGTTAGTATTTTCTTGGCGTTGCCAACCACTATAATTTGAACCATCGTATTGTATTTTTATCAAATAATTATGCATCATTATAAATCACCACAAAGTATCAAAAATCACAAATACTCTTAGTACTAAACAATTTACATTTTAACAACCTCTGCACAAAAGAACATAGGCTCCAAGAAGTAGTAAAACTCCTAAAAATATTTCAAAAAATCCACTAATAAAATTAGAAATAATAATTCCTACTACAATAAAAAGCATAGCATACCCAACTAACGCCCTCACAAAATATTCTCCAGCTAAAACATATAATCATATTATGATATGCTTATTACTATAATTGTATTACTAGACTTATATTATTATATTATTTATTATATATTTTCTTCTACATTAATGTCTTCTATTGCTTTATTTATTTCCTCTTCTTCGTTTTTGTCTTTTTTTCCAGTTAACGTTGCAATTTTATCAATTATTCCTGGAACCATATCCATTACCTTTGTGACCGTATCCTCGCCCTTTACACTTACCATTCTTACTTGCCCATTTTGAATAACTAAAACAGCTGAAGGTGACATTTTCCCTCCCATACCTCCTCCTGCTGATTTACCTCCATTGTTTTTTCCAAAGGCTCCTGCTCCAACACCAAAATTTACATCTACTAAAGGTAAAATAATTGTATCCCCTATTTTTGTTGGTTCACCTACAACAGTTTTTGTTGTTAAAAATGAATCCATTCCCTTAAACAAAGAATTAAATGTTTCATTAAACTCATTCGCCATAACTAAATATCCTCCTATCATAAATAAAACAATATACTATATAGGTAGTATCTACATAATACAGTTACTTTTATTCTAAAATTATCACTATATCTTCTTAGCCATATTAATGCACTTCCATATATACGGCTTAAGTACTATTCTTACAATGTATCCTAAATAAATTTTACCTTTAATCATTACATCCACATCTATCACCTTATCATAAAAATCTGGATATACATCAAAACCTTTCTGGTAAAACAAAGGAATCAAACTAATATAACCTGTTAATTGTCCTGTTTTGCATGGATCACCAAGACCATATCGAATGTATCCTTTAATCTTCCTTGGCATAATATGCTTAATCACACCTTTAAGGTATTTTTTTAGATATGCTCTAGTCTTTACTGTACATTTCATATTCCAAAACTTCTTAACTCTATTTATTTTTTTCTTTATTTTCTCTAATTTCAAATGAATATCATCAAGAGTTTTTTCTATGTTTGTTTTTGTTTTGTCAAAAGCATTCTTTATTATATTAATTATGTTTTTAATTTTAATAATAAATCCATCAGCTTTTTTATTCTCACGAATACTATTAATATTTTCTTTATCCGAAGGAGAAGCCTCAAAGTCCTCTAATACACCCGAATTAGAACTTGATTTTACTATATATGCAATTTCTTTTATATCCTTTGTAATATTTTCAGCAGATTCATTTATTGTTGGAACTATTGTTTCTTTATCTTTATCTTTATCCACCAAAGAATCATCCTTTTGGGATATTGTATCCTTCTTAGAAACATCTAAAGCCTTAATATCCTCATCATCAAAATAATCCTCAAATTCTTCAATGCCATCTAATGAATATCCACTGTCAACTTCTAATTCATTATTATTTGAATCACTATTATTCTTATTATTCTTATTATTCTTATTATTCTTTTTTCCTAGTTTAATTCCAAAGATACATATATCTTTGTTTACTACATTAGTTTCTTTATCAAATAATACCTTTACAGATAAAAACAAAAAAGAAACCTTTGCAAAGATTTTAGGCTTATCTTTATACTTTATATTAGCCTTGTACTTTATGGGTGCAAAAAGAACTAACAAAATAAGTAACAAAGCCAATCCAAGAATTCCTAAAATAATTAGCAATATTATTTTTAATATAAGTAATATAATATGGAGCAATTATTTTTACCTCCAAATCTTAAACACCTAAAAATCCACAAATATCTAATCCATATCCCGCATCATAACTTTGTTGTATAATATCCGTTACAAGCCCCATTGCCGACTCCTTTGTATCCGCAATTCCAATGACGCAAACATCAAAATTACTTATATAATACGGTTGTAATAGCTGGTCATATACATATACCTCTAACAAACCATCCTTACAAAGTGGCAAAGTAACAACATAAGCTCTTTTTAACTTGCCTAGTTTGCTATTACTATGTATTTTATTTTTTATTTTTTTGAGTTTTTTTTCTTTTATTCCTGTGGTATATAAATTATCAATAATTCTCATTACAATCCTCAAACTACTAATACATAATTAAAAAACAAAATACTTTGTTGTTCCAAATCAAAATCTATAGATAATAAAATAACTAGACTATCATTGCTAAAATCTGTAACATTTTAGCATTATAATAAATTATTACTCTTTTATTATAGAATAAAGTAATCTACTAAATGCTGAAATCTGTAACATTTTAGCATTATAATGAACTATTTACTCTTCTATTATAGAATAAAGTAATCTACTGCATGCTGTAAGCTCACTATCATCCTTACAATTTTCTAAAACATATGTAAGATAATTTTTTATTTCTATTTGATTGTTGAGGAAAATAGGCATGCTAGATAATACCTTACTCATTATACTACGCTTTACAGCTCTACTGCTTTTCTTAAATAATACAGTAAAATCTTCAACAATAGCGTCTCGTTGTTTCATAATATATTCGTTATCAGCTATTTCAGTTGAAACATTAGAATCCTCCACCGACATAAACAAACTTGTCGAAAGAAGTTTCTCTGCTTTTTTTAAATTTTCAAATTTAGCAGTCAGTTTTTTCTTCTTAATAATGTCGTAATTTGTAAGCAACACATCATCTAAAATCGTTTCTAAAATCATAATATTTTCAGATAAACTTTCCTGCACACCTTCAAGCAAAACAAATTTATCCATCAATAAAATATCTAACTCATCAAAATCGTTACTTGAAATACAATCATTTATTATTGCAATAGCATTGTTAAATGCAGCCACATCTTTTGATTCCTCAATCTCATTTTTATTAAGCGTAAGAATAATAGTGTATGTATCATTTATTATCTCTTGCAAAAGCACATAGCAAGAAGCTTCTCTTTCTATAAACTTTGCGGCCAGATTAAATTCTTTATCAAGACTATTAAAATCATCCTCCGAAAGGTTATCATAATCTGCATTTGCTAGCATAGTATAAGTTTCATAAAGGTTAGGATACTCATTCAAAAAGCCTTCTGGTTTCTTTATTAAGGATGTTGTTCTAATCATATCAAGAAAATTATCAAGAGAATTTTGTTCTCCACCCTTATATATCGAAAGAGTATTGGTAATTATGTCAAAGAATTTATTTTTTGTCATTCTAACAGGTAACTGCCCCATAACAATCTGAAGTTTACTATTAATAACCACTGTATCATTTTCAGAGAAAATATATCTAAATACGTCTTCAACTAATTTGTCAATATCAACATCATCAAAATCATTTTTCACACCACACTCAACTCTGTTTAATATATATTCATATATCTCATAAGCATCAGTAAAGGATGTTAAATTGGTCATTTTATTTTCTACCTTATCTCTCAAGCTTGCCACAGCTTCAATAGCACGTTTATCAAGCTTTGTACCTTTAATAAGGTATTTTTTTATTATTGTTGTTGCTTCTGAAAAACATTCTTCAAAATCCGAAGAATTACCATCTTCTTTTCTTGCTTCAACCATTTCTTTCATTGTGTAATAATTCATACACATCTTTACAACTGCATAAAAACAATATTGTTCACTTAAAAGTTTCTCATATTGTGCTATATTATTTTCTAAATCATAGTTTCTTTTTATGTCTGTAACTAATTTTTTGCATGTATTTTTCATTACTGTTTTACTCCTATATAGATATATCATATACTACTTTATCATCTGCTCTTTGTTAACTATTCAACATGAGTATGAGTATACAAATGTTCGCTGCAATACTCATAATTGCCATTACATTTTGAGCAAAATCTAAATTCCAAATTAGGATCATCCTTTTCACTCTTGCCACAAATTGCACACTTATGTCTTGTAACTGATGATATTTCTTCTTTTTTATTTATAAAATCATCATTTCTCAAGACCTTAAAATTCTTCATCTGTTTTTTTCTTCTAAGCTGAGCAAATGCACCTAGTCTATTGCTTTTATATTTTTTATAAACGAAATAGAAAATAATAAAGTTTGCTATACTTGCAACAATAGAAACACGAACAATCAAAAATGGCCAATTAATAAAATCATAAGCCAATAATAATAAATTAAGCCATGCTAAATACTTTACTTTAAGAGGAATAATAAACCATACCATCACCATTGCTTCACCATAAATAAGAGCGAATCCAAAGAAAATACTCTGCAACATAGCACTTGTTATTCCTATCCCCATATTATCAGCAATGGTAAGAGAAAGTGTCATAACATATAATTCATTTGCCCCACCAGAAATATATGCATATACTCCAACAATCAAACAACTTATTGTTGTTATTAACATTCCGCCAAGAACGTATATATTATACAAAAATGTTCCAAGTGACCTTTCCATCGAACTACCAATTGAATAATAAAAGAAAAGCATTACTAATGTAAAGAAATTAAACTGTCCAGGAATCGTAAATATCCATGTAAATATTCTCCAAACCTCATATTTACAAAAAATATCATATGGTGAAAACGTAAGCTTACCATATATTGTTGGCGCAAAAATATTCAAAATATATCCCATTCCAAAGCACAAAACAATAATAAGAGATAAATTTTTAATTGCGTACTTTCCAAATTTTCTTTCTAACTTATACAAAAACTTCAAAACTCATCATCCTTACCTACTTTATTAACAATCCCTATTCACTTAATAATTCAAGCAATACAGGCATTGTTTGACCATTATATTTTTGTAATCATACTATGATATTATATATGATTAATGTATAAAAAACAACCTTATTAAAGTTCCAAATTTCAACATAAAGTCTCCATTTTTTATCAAGCTTACTATATTACGTATATAATAATGTAATAAATTTTCTGTTGTTTTTTACTTTTCTTTCCTATATAATGTCTATGTCGAATTGGGCACTTTAATGTTGAAATATATATAACTTAAGGAGGGATGGTTTAATACCATCACAATAATACTATGAAACGTTTAGGAATTGACATTGGATCTACTACTGTTAAGGTAGCAGTAATCGACGAGAAACACGATATTATTTTTTCAGAGTATAAGCGACACTTCGCTAATATAAAAGAAACGCTCAAAGAGCTTGTTGACAATGCAAGCAAAACATTAGGTAACATTGAGGTTGCACCTACAATCACTGGTTCAGGAGGTTTAGCTCTTGCTGAAGTTATTAACATTCCTTTTGAACAGGAAGTTGTTTGTGTATCTGAAGCTTTAACAGACTATGCTCCTCAAACAGATGTTGCAATTGAATTAGGTGGTGAGGATGCAAAGATAATTTACTTCACAAATGGTATTGAGCAAAGAATGAACGGTGTTTGTGCCGGTGGTACTGGTTCATTTATTGATCAAATGGCTTCTCTTTTGCAAACAGATGCAACAGGTCTTAATGAATATGCAAAGGATTATGATACAATTTATCCAATTGCTGCAAGATGTGGTGTTTTTGCAAAAACAGATATTCAGCCTCTTATTAATGAAGGTGCAACAAAATCTAATCTTGCTGCGTCTATTTTTCAGGCTGTTGTAAATCAAACAATAAGTGGTCTTGCCTGTGGTAAACCAATCAAAGGTAACGTTGCATTTTTAGGTGGACCTCTTCACTTCTTAGACGAATTAAAGAATACATTTGTTAGAACATTGAAGCTAACTCCTGAACATATTATTGCACCATCACATTCGCATTTATTCGCAGCTGTTGGTGCTGCACTTCAGGCAAAGGAAGAAATCACTTTTTCACTTGATTCAATTAGTTCACTTTTAACTAATGATTTAAAAATTGCAGTTGATGTTGATAGACTTGCTCCTCTATTTGCTTCTCAAGAAGAATATGAGAAATTCATCGATACACAAAGCAAATACAAAGTTGTGCGAAAAGACCTATCTAGCTATAAAGGAAAATGTTTCCTTGGTGTTGATGCTGGTTCAACAACTACGAAGGTTGCATTAGTTGCTGAAGATGGTTCATTATTGTACGATTTCTATAGTAGCAATAACGGAAGTCCATTAAAAACTACTCTTCGTGCCCTTAAAGATATATACGAGAAACTTCCAAAAGATGTTTCTATTGTATCTGGCTGTTCTACAGGATACGGAGAAGCCTTAATAAAATCTGCTCTTATGCTTGAGCACGGCGAAGTAGAAACAATTGCTCATTACACTGCTGCTGCATTTTTCAATCCTGAAGTAGACTGCATTCTTGACATTGGTGGTCAGGATATGAAATGTATTAAAATCAAGAATAATGTTGTAGATAATGTTATGTTAAATGAAGCCTGTTCATCTGGTTGTGGTTCATTTATTGAAACATTTGCGAAATCACTTAATTACGAAATTAAAGATTTTGCCAAAATTGCTTTATTTGCAGAAAGTCCTATTGATTTAGGTTCAAGATGTACAGTATTTATGAATTCAAAGGTTAAGCAGGCTCAAAAGGAAGGTGCTTCTGTAGCTGATATATCTGCTGGTCTTGCATATTCTGTAATTAAGAACGCATTACTCAAAGTAATCAAGCTTACAGATCCTAAGTCCCTTGGCAAAAACATTGTGGTTCAAGGTGGTACCTTCTATAATGATGCTGTATTAAGAAGCTTTGAGCTTATATCTGGAAGAACTGCAATAAGACCTGATATTGCTGGAATTATGGGTGCCTTCGGTGCCGCATTAATTGCACGAGATCGTTACGAAGAAGATAAACCTAGTACAATGTTAAGCAAAGATGAAATCGAATCTCTTACATACGAAACACGTATGGCAAGATGCAAGGGCTGTACAAATAGTTGTCTTTTAACTATAAACAAATTCTCTGGTGGAAGACAATTTATATCAGGAAACAGATGCGAACAAGGTCTTGGACTAAAGAAAAACAAGAATAATGTACCAAACCTATTCCAATACAAATTTGACAGACTATTTAACTATGAATCACTTAGCGACGAAGAAGCTATTCGTGGTGAGATAGGTGTACCTCGTGTACTTAATATGTATGAAAACTATCCATTTTGGCATACATTCCTTACAAAATTAAAATATAAGGTTGTTTTATCGCCAAAGTCTTCTCGCGATATTTATTCACTCGGTATTGAATCAATTCCAAGTGAATCTGAATGTTACCCTGCGAAGATTTCTCATGGTCATGTTATGTGGTTGCTTAAACAAGGAATAAAGACTATCTTCTATCCTTGTATTCCATACGAAAGAAACGAAACCCCTGATGCGAACAATCACTACAACTGTCCAATTGTTACTTCTTACGCAGAGAACATCAAAAATAACATGGAAGAAATAAACTCACCTGATATTACATTTATAAGACCATTCCTTGCTTTAGACAATAAAGAAGCATTAAAGCAAAGATTATTGCGTGAGTTTTCAAAATATACTAATGTAACAGAAACTGAAATATCTGAAGCTGTTGAAGCGGCTTACGCTGAAGCAGATGCTGTAATTGAAGATGTCAAGAAAAAAGGTACTGAAACAATTAAATATCTCGAAGAAAATAATAAACTTGGTATTGTTTTAGCAGGACGACCTTACCACTTAGATCCAGAAATAAATCATGGGCTTCCAGAGCTTATTAATTCTTATGATATAGCTGTATTAACAGAGGATTCTGTTGCACATTTAAGCTCTGTTGAACGTCCACTTATTGTATCAGACCAATGGATGTATCACTCAAGATTATACAAAGCAGCAAACTACGTTAAGGCTAGCAAAAATCTCGAACTTATTCAACTCAACTCATTTGGCTGTGGTCTTGATGCTGTAACTACAGATTGTGTAAATGACATTCTCACAAATTCAGGCAAGATATATACTGTACTTAAAATCGACGAGGTTAGTAATCTTGGAGCCGCACGAATTAGAATCAGATCTCTTATTAGTGCTGTAAATGTACGTAGAAAGCAAAACTTTACTCCATGCCCTGTTCCAAGTTCAATTCAACGTGTTGCCTTCACTGAGGATATGCGTGATTACACAGTTTTAGTACCTCAGATGTCTCCTATCCACTTTGACATTTTAGAAGCTGCTCTTAAGCATTTAGGCTTAAATATTGTGATGCTTCCTGATGCTAACAAAGAAGTAATTGACACTGGATTAAAATATGTTAATAACGATGCATGCTACCCTTCTCTTATTGTTGTAGGACAGATGATGCATGCAATCAACTCTGGAAAATATGATGTTAATAAATTAGCTGTTGTTATGACTCAAACAGGTGGTGGATGTAGAGCAACTAATTATGTTGGTTTCATTCGTCGTGCTCTTGCTAAAGCAGGATATGGACAAATTCCAGTTATTGCACTTAGTGTACAAGGTTTTGAAAATAATCCAGGATTCAAGATTAATTTAAAAACAATAAAATGTGCAATGCAAGCTTTAATTTTGGGTGACTTATTTATGCGAGTTCTATACAGAACAAGACCTTATGAAAAAGTTAAAGGTTCTGCAAATAAACTTCATAGAAAATGGAAAAAAATATGTATTAAATGTATGGAACATGGTGGACGTGGATTCTCAAAGGTTGTTAAAGGTATTGTTGAAGACTTTGATAATTTACCACTTGATGAAACAATCAAAAAGCCTCGTGTTGGTATTGTAGGTGAAATTTTAGTTAAATTCCTACCATCTGCCAATAATAATATTGTTGAGTTACTAGAATCCGAAGGTGCTGAAGCAGTTATGCCCGATTTATTGGACTTCTTCATGTACTGCTTCTATGGAAATAACTACAATTATGAATTTTTAGGCAAATCTAAACGTTCAGCTACTATATCAAATATGGCAATTGGTCTTTTAGAACAACTTCGTAAACCAATGAAAAAAGCACTTGATAAGAGCAACCGTTTCAGCAGTCCTATACATATTTCTCACCTTGCCGAATATGCTAAACCAATTGTTTCTATTGGAAATCAAACTGGTGAAGGCTGGTTCCTAACTGGTGAAATGATTGAGTTAATAAAATCAGGTGCAAGCAACATAGTTTGTTGTCAACCATTTGCATGTTTACCAAATCACATAGTAGGTAAAGGTGTAATTAAAGAATTAAAAAGAACTTATCCTGATGCTAACATAGTTGCAATAGACTATGATCCAGGTGCTTCTGAAGTTAATCAGGTTAATAGAATCAAGCTTATGCTTGCCACTGCAAAAAAGAATCTAGATAAATAATATATATGCTAAAAATTAAATTGTATTTATTATATTTATTAAATAAATGCAAAAAAGCAATAATAGGAAAGATAATAATTCTTTTCTATACAAAAAAACTCGGGAATTTCATCCCGAGCTTTTTTATTCTTGTTAAATTTTTTTATTTTTTTCCTAATGTAACTGTGATTTCTTTTTCTACATATTCATCATCTTCTAAATATGATAAGTTAACTTTTACTGTTTCACCTGCTTTATACCCCTCTAATAATTTAACTAACTGATCAGCAGACGAAACTACTTGACCATCAAATTTAGTTATAATATTATATTTCTTTATTCCAGCTTTTTCTGCTGCAGAACCTTTCTGAACTTCCGAAACAAATACACCCATTGGAATTCCTTGTGTTTGCGAAATAGCCTCTGTAACTGTTTCACAAGAAATTCCTAAATATCCTCTTTCATCTTCCTCAACTTTATCTCTTGTTTTTCTGTTAGAAAGCTCATTTATAATATCCTGGGCAGCAGTTATTGATATTGCATATCCCATACCCTCAACATCATAAGAAGCATATTTTGATGAGTTTATACCAATTAATTCACCATTCATATTAACTAATGCTCCTCCACTATTTCCAGGATTAATTGCAGCATCAGTTTGAATTAAAGGAGTATCATTAGTATCATTAGTTCTATCTTTTGCACTTACAATTCCAGTTGTAACTGATTGACCATAACCAAGTGCATTACCTATAGCAACTACTTGTTCTCCAACCTGTACTTTATCTGAATCACCAATCTTAGCAACCTTAATCTTCTCCAATGTTGAAGAATCAATCTCATCCAAATCAACGACTATTACTGCTAAATCACTATTTGAATTTGTACCCTTTACCTTTGCCTGATTAACCTTTTCATCAACAAAAGCAACAGATACTGTATTAGCGCCGTCTACTACATGGTTATTTGTTAGTATCAAAAGTTCTTTATCATTTTTTCCAATAATTATACCTGAACCAGAGCCTTCTGTTTCATATTGGTATGTACCAAAAAAGCCTTGATTTGCCTCCGCAATTCCTTTAGTAGTAATTGCAACAACAGATGGCATAAAACTTTCTGCTACCTCTGAAACATCCATAGTTCCCTTGTTTCCTACTGTAGAATTTGTTGTATTAATTGCAATATTGTCTTTATCTTCATTAGAATTATCACCTAGCTTAAAGGAATTTTCAGTAGTAATTGCTGAATCAACTTTAGCTACAACCTCACTACTATTTAATGTTTTGTTTATTTTATCATTTGTAACAATATTGAAAGTACCACCAGCTACGCCTCCAAATATAGCAGCTGCGGCAGCAATGGCAACTCCTCTTTTTGCATAGGAAATAAAATTACCATCTTTTTTATTGTTATTATTCTTTTTATTGTTACCAGACTTTATATTTTTCTTACCTGATTTATTATCACTATCGAATTTCATATTTGGTGTATAAAACGCCTTAACTCCCCCAATATTATTAGTTTGCTCTGATTTTGGCATATTCGATATTCTAACATTTCCTGTTTGTGATGGAATTGAATCATTATTCAAGCCAATGTTTCCAATATTTTCATTTATTGGCTCCTTCTGATTGTTTACACTTATATTATTCATATTAGATATATTCTTATTATTTGAATCAATATAAGCCATATTATTAGTTGTCCCTACATTTGAATAATTTCCAGACAAAGAAGTATTATTAGTAATATTAGCATTACTATTAGTATTAGTAGCATTTGCATTACTATTAGTAACATTCGCATAAGCATTACTATTTATAGTATTTGCATTACTATTAGCATTATAATATGGATCTTGTGATGTAGTTTTCACAAATTGCTGGCTATTTATACTTTGGTTCCAAATTGTATTATCCATAGTACTTGTCCCATCATAATTTCCACTATACATACTATTATTCTGTTGTAAATTCTTATTATTTGTCTTGTCTTCAAAATTATCCATACATATCATCCTTTCATCTTTTATCTTATGATACATATATTACATACAAAATTTGATAAAAAATTGTTATTTTTGTCAAAAAACTGTGAACACTTTATTCAGCTGATTTCATTAATTTATTTAGGTTATCTTCCATTGCACCAATATATGTTAATCCCTCATCAAGCTTCTTTTGTGTAACAGACTGAAGCGATTCAATAAATAATATCTCTCTATTATCATCTTTTGAATTAGATATTATTGTTTTAGCGAAATCACGTTTTGTCTCATCAGATATATATATATATTTCATATTATATTTATCTAAATTATCTGCTAATTTTATTACTGTTTCAAAACTTGCCTCAGTTTCAGCAGCACATCCATTAAATGCCGCAAAACACTCTATATTATTGTCTCTAAACAAATAAGCAAATGGATATCTATCTGCTAGTACTATTTTTATATTTTTTGATTTAATATTTTTATTATATTTATTTATTAAATCATCAATTTTATTAATATACTGCTCACAATTATCATTGTATACCTGTTCATTTTTTGAATCCATTGTACACAACTTATTTTTTATTTCATTGCATAAAATTTTAGCATTTTCTAATGATAGCCATATATGTTCATCATTGTCAAATTCATGATCATGTTCTTCGTGATTATCTATAGCCTGAACAATATGTTCTTCATGATTTTCATCATCTATATTTTCTTGTGCTATTAACTCCTTTGATTTATCACTATTCAACAAAATATCCATCATATTAATTTTAACCATATCTGAATTAGCTTGCTTAAGAGCATCCTTAATCCAACTATCTGATTCTCCACCTACATAAATAAATACATCTGCCTGTTTTATTGTTATCATATCATCTGCACTAGGTTGATAACTATGCATATCCACTCCATTTTTTACTAATAAAGTAATCTCGACTCCTTTGACATCTCCAACAATATTCTTTACCCAGTCATATTGTGAAAATTGAGTACATACGATATTAATCTTATCATCATCTCTAGTATTTACGCCACAACCTGAAAAAATCACCATCAACGCCATGACAACTATTGCAATAATCAACCTTTTATTCATTATCATTCTCCTTTTTAAAAAAAATTATGTTATCACTAATTAATTCTTTACGTTACACGAATCACATATTCCATATATCATAGAAGAAGTAAATTCTATTGTAAATTTGTGTTCTTCATATATATGATGCTTAAATTCTTCCATGAATTCACAATCTAGATGCATAATTTTTCCGCATTTACTACATTTCATATGTAAATGATCATGGCAGTTATTATCAGGCTTAACATATTGAAACAACGTTGTATGTCCATTGTCGCTAATATGTTTAATTACTTTACCATCCTTCTCAAGCTTATCTAAATATCTGTAGATTGTCGTAACATTTACTGTCATATTTTGCTCTATATCCAAATAATTGCTTATCTCTTTTACGCTAACATCCTTATGGGAGTTCTTAATTATATAATCTAATATCTTCGTTCTTTTACTAGTTGAATAACTATTACTTCTATTCATAACAATCCTTTCACATATGCAAAACAATTTGCAACTAATTTGCATTTTGGATTATATCATCAAAAAAAATAAAGGTCAATATAAAATGCAAATGTTTTGCATTTTTATCAACCTTTATAATAAACTATATCTTTTTTGTTATCTATTTTTTCCAAGTGCAAATCCTGCAATTGAAAACATAATAAAACATACTATATCTACTGCCACAATTGTTGCACCCACTGGAGTAGAATTAAGCAAAGCTAAAACAAGTCCAATAGAAGAACATATTACACTAATAATCCCAGAACTAACTACTACAGCCTTAAAATTCTTAAATACTCTCATAGACGATAAAGCCGGAAAAATTACTAGCGCTGAAATTAGCAAGGATCCAACCAAATTCATTGCCAATACAACTATCACAGCAGTAATTACAGCCATCAATGTATTATATACACCTGATTTGATTCCTGTAGCAGTTGCAAAATCCTCATCAAATGTTACTGCAAAAATCTTATTATAGAAAAATAAATAAAATAATAACACAAATATTGACATACCAATACATAAATAAACATCAAATTCACTTAATGTTAATATTGATGTTGCACCAAACAATGTTGAACACACATCACCTGAAACATTTGCTGATGGCGAAAAAATATTAAGCAGTAAATATCCAAATGCTAAGGAACCAACAGATATCATTGCAATCGCGGCGTCACCATTTATTTTTGTATTTTGGCTTGTCTTAAGCATTAACACAGCTGATATTATTGTTATTGGTAAAATTATCAACATATTATTGTTGCCAAGTTCAGCAATCATTGCAAGTGCCATACCTGCAAAGGCAACATGTGAAAGGCCATCTCCTATATAAGAAAATCTTTTTAATACTAATGTAACACCCAATAAAGAGGCACAAAACGCAATTAAAACACCAACAATTAATGCATTTATTACAAAATCATAGCCCATATAAGTCCAAAGCTTTTCTTGCATACTATGTTCCTCCCTACTCTGAAGTATCATTCAAAAATACTTTCCCAATTTCGCTGTTAATGTATTTTTTCTTAGAATCAAAAAATTGTGGTTTATCACTTACATAAAGAATTTTTGTTGCATAGGTCATTGCGGCTTGAATATCATGTGAAACCATTACAACAGTAATTCCCTCTTTATTTAGATTATTAATCAAATCATACATCTCTGCTGTTACCTTAGGATCCAAACCTGCAACTGGTTCATCTAATACTATAAGCTTTGTTGTTGCACATAATGCTCTAGCTAACAAAACTCGTTGTTGCTGACCACCTGACAATTCTCTATAGCATCTTTTTTTTAGATCAGATATCCCAAGCTTTTCCATATTTTCTCTAGCAATTCTTTTTTCATCTTTGCTATAGAAGGGCCTAAGTCCACAATGATTAAGGAATCCAGACATTACTATTTCTTTAACAGACGCAGGAAAATCTCGCTGCACAATTGTCTGTTGTGGCAAATATCCTATTTCATTATGATTTAATCCATATAAAATTGTTCCCGACATAGGATTTCTTAAGCCTAACAGTGTTTTCATAAGAGTACTTTTACCTGAACCATTTTCACCTAATATGTAGAGGTAATCTCCATCATTTATTTCAAAATTCAAATTTTCAACTACAGTTTTACCTTCATATCCAAGTGATACATCCTTGCAACTTATTAATGCCACAATATCATCCTTTCCATATCACAGTCTTACTTCAACCTGATTGCATATTTTTACGCTCTTACTATCAACATAACAATCATACGCTAAAACCTTTACTCCTCTTTCACTTGCAATTTTTAGTGTATCAGCAAATTCTTTATGAATATTTTTTGCAGGAGTAAAATATAAAACATCTTTCATCTGTACAACAAACATAACATATGCTTCATAGCCATTGCAAATCGCATTCATTAATTCATTAATATGTTTTAAGCCTCTTTGTGTAGGAGCATCAGGAAAGCTTACAACACCATTTTCTTCAAGTGTACATCCCTTAACTTCCATAAATATTTTACGATTTTTAGTTTCAATGTAAAAATCAAATCTTGAAGCACCATATACCTTTTCACGTTTTATTAATGATATATCAGCAAACAATTTTTCTTCTCGAAGAAATTCTTCTACTAAATCGTTAGGAAGCTGAGAGTCAATATTAATTATCCTATCACCTTTACATACTGAAACTAAATCATATTTTGTTTTTCTATTTGGATTATCTGATTTTTCCAAATAAACCTTAGTTCCTGGAACTAATAACTCCTTGCATCTTCCTGTATTTTTAACATGGACAACGCATATTTCGTCATTAAGTCTTACTTTTGCAATAAATCTATTTGGTCTTTCAATAAACTCTCCAATGTATATATTATTATATTCCATATTAATTAAAGTAAACCAACTCTTCTTCAGCAGGTTTATCCAATTCTACCTTTGTGGCTTTAATAACAGGTCCTTCTCCCTCAAATTCTGGATAAAATTCTTTATCAATTTCACCAGTTACTCTAACCCACTGTCTATCCTTCAAATGCTTTGCTGCATGGAAATAACATTTAAATCCTATGAATGCAACATCATCTGCACAACAAGTCATAGCAAATCTTCCTGGTACAAATTCATTAACGCCATATTCCTTTGGCTTATGAACCATAGCCTTAAATACTATTTTTTTGCCCACATACTTGTCAGGATTATCACAGGCATCAATATACCATATTCCAAAATCTTCATCCTCTAACAAAATGACAGGCTTATTAATATCAAATGGTAACTCAAGCTCCTCATCGTCAAGGGAAGCTATTCCCTCTTTATTTTCGAAAATAATCTGAGCTCTTCTGTTAACTGCTTTTATACTTCTTCTATATTCTGCCTTTTTTGTTGTTTCATCACATCTATTAAATACAATCATATCAGCTGTAGAAAGGTGTTCCATCATCATTGACTTCATATTAGCCGAATATACGTCAAATGTCTCTGAATTGACAAATGTAATAACCTGAACCACTGTCCATCCCTTTGGTACTCTAATATTAAATAACTTGTCCACCTTCCACATTCCATTATATTCAATCATTACACGAGTAGGCTTGTATTTATCTTGAAGATCCAATAAATATTCTGTATTAAGATTTTCTTCGCTTATATATTCTGTATGAATATTATTGCTTTCAAGATATTCCTCGTCATACTCCTCTATGCCTTCTTCACATACCAAAAGTAAAGTAGGCTCACCTTCTGTAAAACCTCTTTCAATTAAAGTTTCACTAGCAAAAGTAGTTTTTCCACTTTCAAGAAAACCCAAAAACATATAAACTGGAATTTCTTCTATATTGTTATTCTTCATAATATGCCTCCTCAAATATACGACAATGCTTATCTAAACTAAAAAGGTCAATGTCAAACAAAGCTATAAAAAGCCTTTTTCACCTTGACCTTTTAATTAAAAATTATAAACCAAACAATTCTTCTAATAAATCTTCCTTGAGATTGCTGCCAATAACACATAACTTTCCTGTATAATCTGGCTTTCCTTCTCTTATTTCATATTCACCTGGAACTAAATCAAAATAAATCCACGTACTATCTGTGCTAGGTAATATACCCTTTGCTCTTAAAATAACACCATATTCATCGTCTTCTGCTGAAAGCTTTTTAAGTATATCTTCCATTTTAGCTTTGTCGAATTTATTTGCTGTTTCCTTGCCCCAGCTTGTAAATACTTCATCTGCATGATGATGTCCATGACATCCACAAGTACAGTCTTCATCGTGATGGTGGTGATGTTCGTCATGATCATGACCACAGCAGCAATCTTCTTCATCATGGTGATGATGCTCATGCTCATCATGATCATGGCCACAGCAACAGTCCTCTTCATCATGGTGATGATGCTCATGCTCATCATGATCATGGCCACAGCAGCAATCTTCTTCATCATGGTGATGATGCTCATGCTCATCATGATCATGGCCACAGCAGCAATCTTCTTCATCATGGTGATGATGCTCATGATCATGGCCACAGCAGCAGTCCTCTTCATCATGGTGATGATGCTCATGTGCAGCTTTTTTTACTTCATTTAACATATCTTCTAATGTATTTGCATGCTCCATTGCCTCTAAAATTGTATTACCATCAATGTCATCCCATGGAGTTGTAATAATAGTTGCATGTTCATTGTGTTCTCTAAGGAGCGAAACAGTATCAGCAATCTTTTTATCATTCACATTCTGAGTTCTACTAAGAACTATTGTTCTTGCACTTTCAACCTGATTATTAAAGAATTCTCCAAAATTCTTCATATACATCTTACATTTTGAAACATCAACAACAGTTGTTGCACTATTTATAACTACTTCAGCCACTTCATTAACTGCTTCAACAGCCTTTATAACATCTGATAATTTTCCTACACCTGATGGTTCAATAATTACTCTATCTGGTGAATAATCATCAATTACTTGCTTAAGCGCAGTTCCAAAATCTCCAACTAACGAACAGCAAATACAACCTGAATTCATTTCAGTTATTTCAACACCAGCACTTTTAAGAAATCCACCATCAATTCCAATCTCGCCAAATTCATTTTCGATAAGAACAAGCTTTTCACCTTTGAATGCCTCGGCAATAAGCTTCTTAATCAATGTTGTCTTTCCAGCACCTAAAAAACCTGATAATATATCTATTCTAGTCATATGTGTATCCTCCTAAAATTAAATTAATGATGTACTAAAATATCTTTCAACTCTATCTGGAAGTATTGTAGCAATAACCTTATCTTCTCCATATTTTTTAGCCATTTGAATAGCTGTCCACACATTTGCACCTGAAGAAGTACCTACCAACAAGCCTTGAATTCTAGCTAATTGTCTAGCAGTATTTATTGCATCATCATCTGTTACTTCCACAATATCAGTTATTATGCTTGTATCTAATATTTCTGGTATAAATCCATCTCCAATTCCCTGAATCTGGTGAAGTCCTGGTTCATGGCCAAGTAATGCAGAAACATTCTTTGGTTCAACTGCTACTACTTTAGTATTAGGATTTTTTTCAAGTAAATACTTAGCAACTCCTGCCAAAGTACCACCACTTCCAATACCAGAAACATATATATCAATCTTTTGTCCCAACTGCTCAACTAATTCAACTGCCGTAGTTCTGTAATGAATATCTGGATTCGCTGGATTAGTAAACTGTTGTGGTATAAAATATTTTTCTTTGTCAGTTTCGTATATTTCCTGAGCCTTATCAACTGCTCCACCAATACTTAATTCTGGTGGGGTAAGAACTAATTCAGCGCCTAAAGCTTTTATTATCTTCTTACGCTCTTCACTCATATTCTCTGGCATAACTATAATAACGTTATAACCCTTTCTAACTCCGCAAAAAGCTAAGCCAATTCCTGTATTGCCACTTGTAGGTTCAATAATTGTCATACCTTTTTTTAGTTTTCCTGTTGCCTCAGCAACTTCTATCATGTTTTTTGCAATTCTATCCTTTATACTTCCTCCTGGATTAAGAAATTCAGCTTTTGCAAAAATATTTAATCCCGTACTATCCTTCAAGCTCAAAAGAGGTGTATTACCAATCAGGTCCAAAATATTACTATAATACATAGCCAACACTCCTCATATTTCTAATAATAATTCAATTTGTATAATTACATCTATTCATCTCAAATGATTATGATAACATAAATTCTTAGTTTTTTCTATAACAGTACAAAAAATATTTAATATACAATACCAAAATAAATAATAAAAATTATCAAAAATAAACAAGAAATTAGTTTCTATCACTTACAATTACTTCTAAATGATTATACGGTATTTCAATTCCATTTTCATCAAAAGCAATTTTTATCTTCTCTAAAAGTTCCCATTTTGCATTCCAATACAATTGAGTTTTAACAAACAATCTAAGACCTATCACAACAGAATGATCTCCTAGAGAATCTACATATACTACTGTACTGTTTTTTTCAATATTATACTCGCTATCAATCGCTATAGCTTTAAGCATATCCTTTACTTTTAACAAATCTGAAGAATATGATATATTAATTAATAAGTCCAGTCTTCTCTTATTTTCAATTGTTACATTAGTTATTGTTCCAGAAGTAATATTTCCATTTGGAATAACAATAATTTTATTATCAACAGTCTTAAGCTTTGTATAAAAAATATCTATAGAAGAAACTGTACCTTCACATCCATTTTCATTTTGTATAATATAATCTCCAACCTTAAATGGTTTCATTATTAAAATAAGCACTCCACCAGCAAAATTAGCTAGACTTCCTTGTAATGCTAAGCCAATTGCCAAGCTTGCTGTTCCAAGAATAGTTACTAACGATGTAACCTGAAAACCCATTATTGCAGCGCCCATAGTAAATACAACTATATATAATACGCCCTTAATCAAGGAAAGCAAAAAACCTGAAACACTACTTTCAAGAGCCCCTTTATCAAAAGAACGTTTAATTGCTTTTACAATGAATTTACTAACCTTCAAGCCAACTATAATAAAAATAATTGCAACAATAATATCAAACATTTTACCCATAAGCCAATCAAATAGTTGATCAGCATATAGCTCTATTCTATTTTTTTCTAATGTATTCATTACAAAATTCATACATTTGCCTCCTATATGATACATATAAATTCACTAATAAAACCCTAGAAATCACCACAAAACTCCTATGAATTTCATAATGCTTTCTAGGGTTACTGTTTTATTCTATAATCATTGTTTTTTGAAAATAGATACAGATAGCGATGGGACATTTATTGAAATATACTGTTCAAATCCGTCACATTCACCTTTTTTAGTCTGTTTAGCCACTTTATTATTCTGTCCATCCCCACCAAATCTAGCACAATCACTAGAAAAAATCTCTTTCCATTTGCCAGCATAAGGAGTTGCTAATTTATATGCCTTATAGCAATTTGGTGTGAAATTACAAACAACAAGTAATGTATCTTTTTCTTCTTTTCCTTTACGAATAAATGATAACATACTAGCACTGGCATTATTACAATTTATCCATTGAAATCCTTCTGGTGATGAATCTAATTCATATAGTGCAGGCTCTTCAAGATATAGCTTATTAAGTTCTTTTACATACTCATGAATACAAACATGTGCATCAAATTCAAATAAAGACCAGTCAAGTTCTCCTGCCTCATTAAACTCAGAAAATTGCGCAAACTCTTGTCCCATAAACAATAATTTTTTACCTGGGTGAGTCATCATATATCCATACGCTGTTCTAAGATTTGAGAATTTATCTTCATATCCACCTGGCATTTTTTCAATCATAGAGCCTTTTCCATGAACTACTTCATCATGAGATAACACAAGCATAAAATTCTCACTAAATGCATACATCATGCTAAATGTCAATTCATTATGATGATATTTTCTATATAATGGATCTAATTTCATATATGAAAGGAAATCATTCATCCATCCCATATTCCATTTAAAATCGAAGCCCATACCACCTTCTGCAATAGAATGTGTCATCATTGGCCATGCAGTAGATTCTTCTGCAATCATCATAACTGACTTAGATTCTTCTTTTATTTTTTCATTCACTTCTTTAATGAACTGAATTGCTTCAAGGTTCTCATTTCCTCCAAATTTATTTGGAATCCACTCACCATATCCTCTGCCATAATCTAAATAAAGCATAGAAGCAACTGCATCCATTCTAATTCCATCTACATGATATTTTCTTACCCAATATAAGGCATTAGCGACCAAGAAATTTCTTACTTCATTTCGCCCATAATTATATATATATGTTCCCCAATGAGGATGTTCCCCTTGTCTTGGATCCTCGTGTTCATATAAACATGTACCATCAAATCTGCCTAATCCATGATTATCTTTAGGAAAATGAGCTGGCACCCAATCAAGAATAACACCTATACCTTTGCTATGCATATAGTCAACAAAATACATAAAATCTGTTGGAGAGCCATATCTAGATGTAGGAGCATAATATCCAGTAACCTGATATCCCCACGATGGATCATAAGGATGTTCCATAATAGGCAGCAATTCTACATAATTATAATTCATTTTATTCATATAATCCGCTAAGGAAACAGCAATATCTCTATAATTATAGAATTCTCGACCATCATCAGGCTTTCTCCAGGCACCAAGATGAACCTCATATATAGACATAGGTTTGTCAACATTTGAAATTTCATCACGTTTAAGCATCCATTTTGAATCTTTCCATTTGTAAGACATATCCACGATTCTAGATGCATTTGCAGGTCTAACCTCACTGCTGAATGCATATGGATCACTCTTCATAAATACGCTACCATCTTTTGCGCTAATTTCAAATTTATATATTTCACCAATAAATTTTCCAGGAATAAATAATTCATATATTCCAGAATAATCAAGTTTTCTCATTGGATGTACTAAACCATTCCAATTATTAAAATTACCTACTACAGACACTCTATCTGCATTTGGTGCCCAAACTGCAAATAAAACACCTTCTACTCCATCTACAACCATAGGATGAGCGCCTAATTTTTCATAGATGTCATAATGCTTGCCCTCATTAAACAAACATATATCTATTGGATCAATAACAGGCTCATAAACATAAGGATCTAAATATGAAAGCTCTTGTCCATTCTCAAGCTTAACACACACCTTATATTCAAAGCGCTTCATATCTTTTATAACAACTGAAAAGAACCCTGATACCCTTTCAGATACCAGAGTGTACTTTTTCTTTGTCGATATATCTGTTATTGTTACTACCTTAGCTTGTGGAAAAAACACATTCACAAACAAATCATCCATACACTCATGCATACCGAGTATATGATGTGGATTATTATGTTTACCCTTAACTAAAGCTTCAACTTCCATCCAATTTATTGCAAAAACTTCTTTTCTTTTGGTCATTTCAAAAGATTCTCCTCTCCTACAATTTATGGATAAATATACCACTTCTTAGTTTAGGTTCAAACCAAGTAGACTTAGGAGGCATAAGCATTCCTGCATCAGCAACATCAAAAAGTTCTTTTATTGATGTCGGATACATTGAAAACGCAATCTTCATATCCTCTCTAGTTCTCTTTTCTAGTTCTGCTAGCCCTCTTATTCCTCCAACAAAATCAATTCTCTTATCCGTTCTAGGATCTTTGATTCCTAAAATAGGATTAAGTAAATTATTCTGTAATATAGATACATCTAACCCTTCTACAGGATCATCAACGCGTATATCATTTTTAGCAGTCAACATATACCATTGTTCATTAACAAACATTCCATATGTAAACTTTTCACTAGGACTAACCTTATCATCACATTTTATTATATTAAACTTCTCAGACACAAGTTCAAAAAATTCTTCTTCAGTATGACCATTTAAATCACTTACCACTCTATTATATGGTAAAATCTTCAACTGATTATCAGGAAACAATACTGACAAAAAGAAATCAGACTCTAAACCAATTTCATTTTTTTCATTACGACGTTTTATTCCAACCTTAACAGCTGAAGCGGCTCTGTGATGTCCATCAGCAATATAAATTTCATTCATTTTAGAAAAAGCATCAGATAATATATTTATTTTATCTTCATCTGTAATAACATACACCTGATGTTTTATTCCATCCTCTGAATAAAATGAATATTCTGGATCTTGTTTCTTAACAACTTCTATTAAATCATCAATTTGTTTTTGTGCCCTATACGCAAGAAATATTGGACCAGTTTGTGCATCACAAATATCAACATGATTAATTCTATCAATCTCTTTTTCTTCTCGAGTATTCTCATGCTTTTTGATTACATTATTCATATAATCATCTATTGATGCACAGCCAACAATACCAGTCTGAGTTCTTCCATCCATAGTAAGCTCATAAACATAAAATGCTTTTTTATTTTCTAAAACATATTGACCTTTAGATATCATATCATTTAATAATTCTTTAGCTTTATTGTACACACAAGGATCATATGTACTAATCGAATCATCAAATTGAGTTTCAGCTCTATCTATTCTAAGAAAAGATAACGGATTTTTTGCTACAACCTCTTTAGCCTCTTCTCTGTTATAAACATCATATGGTAAAGCAGCTACAGCACTTACTATATCTTTCCTAGGTCGATATGCACAAAAAGGCTTAATTAATGCCATACTTTTATTCTCCTAGAATATCTAAATAATAATTCACACTAGCTACGAATTGCCTCAACAGCATCATTAATTGATTTTTTATAATCCTCCTCTGAAGAATTATTAAAGACAAATAATTCAGGAATATTCTTAGGGATTGTAAAGTTTTGAGTTGCAATATATTCATTCCAATGTGCCAACTTCCACGAATCTCTATCCGAAGCACGCTTAATCATTCTCTGATGACATACTTCAACATCTGTGTACACCCAAACAACAAATAATTCAGCATCTCTTTCTTTAAGCTTTGCCCTTAAATTATTAAGATATTCATTATCACGAATTTCACTTGTAAAAGGAGCATTAATCAATACTGTATCATTGTATTCTAATGCTTCAAATGCTAAATCCAAAACTGCATAATATTCATAATCTCTAATTTCTTTTTTGAAGAAGTCAGAAGATCTGTTATACTCTTCATTTGCAACCTTAAAAATCTGTTTTGATAGTACAATAAGTGTATCCTTATCCAAATATACACAATTGTTAAGCGCCTTAGCTAATTTCTTAGAAATAAATGTCTTGCCACATGCCGGTGGCGATGTGACTAAAATCAATTTTCTCATAAATAGTGTTGCCTCCTGATTAATGGTAACTGTATTTTATGGGAGAAAATAATACCCCAATATTATATTATGCTTAATTATTTCTTTGTTATGTAACCCTGAGCCTTTAAGAGTTCTGCACAAAGAACAGCTCCACCTGCAGCACCTCTTACTGTATTATGTGATAAACCAACGAATTTCCAATCGTAGATTGAATCTTCTCTAATTCTTCCTACGCTAATTCCCATTCCCTTTTCGAAATCAACATCAAGAGAAACCTGTGGTCTATTATCTTCTTCCATATACTGAATAAACTGCTTTGGAGCACTTGGAAGCTCGAGTTCCTGTGGAACACCCTTAAATGCGAGAAGCTTTTCTATAAGCTGTTCCTTTGTAGGCTTCTTCTTAAATTTAACAAATACAGCAGCTGTATGACCATTTAAAACAGGTACTCTAATACACTGACATGTAATCTTTGGAGACTCAGCTGGCACAATAACACCATCCTTAATTTCTCCCCAAATTCTAAGTGGCTCTTTTTCAGATTTCTCTTCTTCACCACCAATAAACGGAATTATATTTCCAACCATCTCTGGCCAATCCTGAAAATTCTTACCTGCTCCAGAAATTGCCTGATATGTTGTTGCAACAACCTCATATGGTTCAAACTCTTTCCATGCAGTAAGTACAGGTGCATATGACTGGATTGAACAATTAGGCTTAACTGCAACAAATCCTCTTGTAGTACCAAGTCTCTTTTTCTGGAAATCAATAACCTTCATATGTTCTGGATTAATTTCAGGAACTACCATTGGTACATCTGGAGTCCATCTATGTGCACTATTATTTGACACAACTGGTGTTTCAGTTTTTGCATATGCTTCTTCGATTGCTTTAATTTCATCCTTAGACATATCAACTGCACTAAATACAAAATCAACTGTAGAAGCAACCTTTTCTACTTCATTTACATTATAAACAACTAAATTTTTTACAGCTTCTGGCATTGGAGTATCCATCTTCCATCTTCCACCAACAGCTTCTTCATATGTCTTTCCAGCACTTCTTGGACTTGCTGCAATTGTTGTTACCTCAAACCATGGATGATTCTCAAGCAAAGAAATAAATCTCTGTCCTACCATTCCAGTACCACCAAGAATACCAACTTTTAACTTCTCACTCATAATTAATTATTCCTCCAAATTAGCTATTTAACTACTCTAACCTTAACAACGCCATCAATTGCTTCAATCAACTTAACAATTTCATCGTTTGACTTTGCTGCTGTATCTAAAATTGTATAAGCCCAATCACCACTTGATTTACTTACCATATCTGTAACATTAATACCCTTATCAGCAAATACACCAGTAAATCTAGTAATCATATTAGGAATATTCTTATGACATACTGTAATTCTTGACTCTGAATTACATACTCCTGCATCGCAAGCTGGATAATTAACAGAATTCTTGATATTACCATTCTCAATATAATCCATAATCTGCTTTACAGCCATAATTGCACAATTATCTTCAGATTCTTCTGTTGAAGCACCAAGGTGTGGAAGAGTAATAACATTATCTACACCAGCAATCTTAACATTAGGGAAATCAGTTACATACTTAGCAACCTTACCTGATGCAAGAGCCTCAATCATATCGTCATCATTTACAAGAATATCTCTTGAAAAATTAAGAATCTTAACATTATCCTTCATAATTGCAAATGCATCTTTGTTAATCATGTTCTTTGTTGAATCAAGTGCAGGAACATGAAGAGTTATATAATCACACTCTCTGAAAATATCTTCTACATTAGTAATATGTTTTACATGTCTTGATAAAGTCCAAGCAGCATCTACTGAAACATATGGATCATATCCATATACTTCCATTCCTAATCTAAATGCAATATTTGCAACCTTTGCACCAATTGCACCAAGACCAATAACACCAAGCTTTTTGCCCATTATTTCATTACCAGCATACTTTGACTTTTGTTTTTCAACAGCTTTAGCAATATTCTCGTCTGTCGCATTCTCTTTCACCCAATTGTATCCACCCATTAAGTCACGAGAAGCTAATAATAATCCAGCAATAACAATTTCCTTAACACCATTAGCATTAGCACCTGGAGTATTAAATACAACAATACCCTTTTCAGCACACTTATCAAGTGGAATATTGTTAACACCAGCACCAGCTCTTGCAACAGCAAGAAGACTATCTGGCAACTCTAAATCATGCATTGCTGCACTTCTAACTAATACCGCTTCTGCATCTGCAAAATTATCAACTTTTTCATAATTATCTGTAAGTAAATCCATACCGCATTTTGCAATTGGATTTAAGCAATTTACCTTAACCATTTCCATTCTCCCTTTTTTAATCAATTGATATTTAAAATTATATACGATTACTGCAAGCAAGCTTGCTCACAGTAACCAATATATACAATAATACTCCTTAAGAATTAGCTTCTTCAAAAGCCTTCATAAACTCAACAAGTTTCTGAACACCTTCGATTGGCATAGCATTATAAATACTTGCTCTCATACCGCCAACACTTCTATGTCCCTTAAGGTTAACAAAACCTGCTTCAGTGGCTTCCTTAACAAATTTTGCATCTAACTCATCATTTCCTGTTACAAATGGAACATTCATTAAAGAACGATCCTTAGGAACTACTGTACCCTTGAACATTTTTGAAGAATCAAGGAAATCATACAAAATAGCTGCTTTCTTTTCATTATGAATCTTCATAGCCTCAAGGCCACCCATTTCCTTAACCCACTTAAATACTAATCCACAAATATATATTCCATAACATGGAGGAGTATTGTAAAGAGAATCATTATCTGCCTGAGTCTTGTACTTAAGCATTGTTGGAGTAAATGGCATAACATCATCTCTAATTAAATCTTCTCTAATAATAACCACAACTACACCTGCTGGTCCAACATTCTTTTGAACTCCAAAATAAATCATACCGTAATCTGATACATTTACAGGCTGTGATAAAATATCTGATGACATATCAGCTACAAGAATCTTACCCTTTGTATTAGGAAGCTCCTTGAATGCTGTACCATAAATTGTATTATTATGACAAATATAAACATAATCTGCATCCTCTGAAATTGGAAGATCTGAACAATCTGGAATATACGAGAATGTTTTATCAGCTGACGATGCTATAGCATTAGCAGTACCATATTTCTTAGCTTCTTCGTAAGCTTTCTTTGCCCACTGTCCAGTAATAATATAATCTGCAACACCATTTTTCATAAGGTTCATTGGAATAGCAGCAAACTGCTGTGATGCACCACCCTGAAGAAATAACACCTTATAGTTGTCAGGAATTGCAAGAAGATCTCTTAAATCCTTCTCTGCTTCCTTAATAATGTTATCATATACCTTTGATCTGTGGCTCATTTCCATTACGCTCATTCCAGATCCCTTGTAATCCAACATCTCATCTGCTGCTTGTTTTAATACTGCTTCAGGTAATACTGAAGGTCCAGCTGAAAAATTATAAACTCTTGCCATTTTATTATCCTCCTAATTATTCTCTAAATCTTTATCATCAAAGCATGTTTCAATTGCTGCACCTGGAGCAACCATTGGCCATACCTTATCATCTTTATCAATCATACACTCAATAACTACTGGTGAATTCATTGAAACAGCTTTTGTAAATGCCTCTTCGAATTCTGCAATAGAATTAACTCTCATTCCAGTTGCGCCAAGTGCATCTGCAACTTTAACGAAATCAACATTATCATTAAGTATTGTATTTGAATAACGCTGATCATAGAACAATGTCTGCCACTGTCTAACCATTCCAAGCACTTTGTTATTAATTACTACTTGAATAATTGGAATATTATATCTAGCTGCAGTAGCAATTTCATTCATGTTCATTCTAAAGCAACCATCACCTGCAATATTAACTGTAATATTTTCTGGCTTACCTACCTTAGCACCTATACAAGCGCCTACACCAAATCCCATTGTACCAAGTCCACCTGATGAAAGGAACTGTCTTGGTCTTGAATACTTAAAGTACTGAGCAGCCCACATCTGATGCTGTCCAACATCTGTGGTAATTGTAGCTTTACCTTCTGTAATCTCGAATATCTTATTGATAATAGCAGGTCCACACATACTATTCATATCAACAGTTTCCGGATGGTCTTTCTTAATCTGTGCAATTTCTGCCATCCACTCAGGTTTCTTAGAAGATTTAATTCTTGAAGCTAACATCTTTAATACTTCTTTTGCGTCCCCAACAATACTACAATCAACTTCAATATTTTTATTAATTTCTGCCGCATCAACATCAATATGTAAAATCTTCGCATCTGATGCAAATTTACTTGCATTACCAATAACACGATCTGAAAATCTTGCACCAACAACAATAAGTAAGTCAGCCTTATTTACACCAAAGTTTGATGTCTTTGTGCCATGCATACCAATCATGCCAGTATATCTTTCGCTATTTCCGTCAAATGCGCCCTTACCCATTAATGTATCACATACTGGAGCATCAATCTTCTCAACGAATTTCTTTAATTCATCAGTAGCATCAGCAGTAATTACACCGCCACCTACCATAACAAATGGTTTTTCACTCTTTTCAATCAATTTAATTGCTGCATCTAAATCATCAGCCTTAATTGTAGAAGTAACTCTTTCAATTGCCTCTGGAACCTTTGGCTCATAATCAGCTAAGTTTGCAGTTACATCTTTAGTAATATCAACTAAAACAGGTCCTGGCCTTCCAGTTTTAGCAATCTTAAAGGCTCTTCTAATTGTACCAGCAAGTTCATGAACATTCTTAACTATAAAGCTATGTTTTGTTATTGGCATAACAACCCCAGCAATATCAACCTCCTGAAAGCTATCCTTTCCAAGTAATGTAACACCAACATTAGCTGTTATAGCAACTAATGGGATAGAATCCATATAAGCAGTTGCAATACCTGTTACTAAATTTGTTGCACCAGGACCAGAAGTAGCCATACATACTCCAACCTTTCCTGTTGCTCTTGCATATCCATCAGCAGCATGGGCAGCTCCTTGCTCATGAGATGTTAAAATATGATGGATTTCTTCCTGATGTTTATATAATGCATCATATACATTAAGTATTGTTCCACCTGGATAACCAAATACTGTATCAACACCCTGCTCTTTTAAACATTCAATAATGATTTCTGAGCCTGTTAACTGTTTCATAGTATATCTCCTCTTCGATAATAATATATAAAGTATTTTATAAGTATTACTTATTTACCAAAGTAATACTTACATCATACCTTTTAAGCGAAATAATTATAAAATATAACACAGTTTAATGAAATTATCAATTGAATTTGTCAAATATTGCCAAAATATTTTTTGTGATAATTTCATCAAATCAAATTAACCCTTGTAAAATATTAGATTTCTAATACTGCTCCTCTATTTCCTGAAGTAACCATTTTTGCATATCTTGCTAAATATCCTGTTGTTACTTTTGCTTCTCTTGGTTTCCAATTAGCTTTTCTCTTAGCCAATTCTTCATCAGAAACCTTTAAGTTTAAAGTACATGCATCAATATCAATGCTAATAATATCACCTTCTTCAACCAAAGCTATTGGACCACCAACAGCAGCCTCTGGTGAAACATGTCCAATTGAAGCACCACGACTTGCACCTGAGAAACGTCCATCTGTAATAAGCGCAACTGATGAGCCAAGGCCCATACCAGCTATAGCTGAAGTTGGATTAAGCATTTCTCTCATACCAGGTCCACCCTTTGGACCTTCATATCTTATTACAACAACATCTCCAGGAACAATCTTTCCTCCCTTTATTGCTGCAATAGCATCCTCTTCACATTCAAACACTCTTGCTGGACCTTCATGCTGTAACATTTCTGGAACAACAGCTGAACGTTTAACAACTGATCCATCTGGAGCAAGATTACCTTTAAGAACTGCAAGTCCACCAGTCTTTGAATATGGATTGTCAAGAGGACGAATAACCTCTTTGTTTTTATTTACACAACCACTGATTGCTTCACCTATTGTTTTTCCAGTAACAGTCATGCAATTCTCATTAATAAGTCCAAGCTCCTTTAACTGATTCATAACTGCATAAACGCCACCAGCCTCATTTAAATCTTCCATATATGTTGGACCTGCAGGAGCAAGATGACATAAGTTTGGAGTTTTTGCGCTAACTTCATTTGCAAGAGCAATGTCTAATTCAATGCCAATTTCATGTGCAATCGCAGGAATATGAAGCATAGAATTTGTAGAACATCCAAGTGCCATATCAACTGTAAGAGCATTCATAATGGAATCCTTTGTAATAATATCTCTTGGACAAATATTTTTATTGTACATATCCATAACTGCCATACCTGCATGCTTAGCAAGTTTAATTCTCTCAGAATAAACAGCAGGAATTGTGCCATTGCCAGGAAGTCCCATACCAAGTGCTTCTGTTAAGCAGTTCATTGAGTTTGCTGTATACATACCAGAACATGATCCACATGTAGGACATGCATTACACTCAAATTCATTTACATCTTCTTCTGTCATAGTACCAGCAGCATAAGAACCAACTGCCTCAAACATAGAAGAAAGACTTGTCTTATGTCCTTTCACATGACCTGCGAGCATAGGTCCACCAGAAACAAATACTGTAGGAACATTAATTCTTGCAGCTGCCATAAGCATACCAGGAACAACCTTATCGCAATTAGGAATCATTACAAGCGCATCAAACTGATGTGCAAGTGCCATACATTCTGTAGAATCACAAATCAAATCTCTTGTTACAAGAGAATATTTCATGCCAATATGACCCATTGCAATACCATCACATACAGCGATTGCAGGAAACATAACAGGAGTCCCCCCCGCTGCTGCAACACCAAGCTTAACAGCCTGTGCAATCTTATCTAAATTCATATGACCAGGTACAATCTCATTATAAGAACATACAATACCAACCATTGGCTTTTGCATTTCTTCCTCTGTCATACCGAGTGCATTAAACAGGCTTCTGTGTGGTGCCTGCTGCATACCAACTTTAACATTATCACTTTTCATTTTTATTTCCTCCTCATCAATTTCTTATCTCGTAATGCATTCCAATGATGCTGCATTAAAATATCTTCGAATAACATCTCCTAATTCGTCCGGAGAGACATTAACCATACTATCTGATAGCAAGTAGGCTGCAATTGCCTTTACCGCGCCTTTCTTACCTGGCGTAAAGCTGACCATAACAGGATACAAATCCTCGTAGCAATATATATATTTTCAAAGTTTTCAATTCTGTATTGGATGAAATTCCGATATTGTGCGCATGGCCTTCATCATGTGTAAGTTTTTGCAAATGTTAAATTAATTCGAGCCCTTCATCATACAACGCGCTTTCAAGTATATTATGCAGACTATCCTTTGGCTTTTTACGTCCATAGCCTGTCATACATACTGTCATAGCAAGCAACACACAGGTAAGAAATAAACCAATATATCTCTTATTGATTTTAGATTCTTTCAATAATTAAATCACCCATTTTGCTACATCCAACGAGTGTCATACCATCTGACATAATATCACATGTACGGTAATTATCTACTAATACCTGTTTAACAGCGGCTTCAATTGCATCAGCCTCTTTGTCTAAATCAAAAGTATAACGAAGCATCATTGCTGCTGATAAAATGGTTGCAATTGGATTTGCCTTATCCTGTCCTGCAATATCAGGAGCAGATCCGCCACTAGGCTCATACATACCAAACTTTGTCTCATTTAACGATGCAGATGCAAGCATACCAATTGATCCAGTAATCATAGATGCCTCATCTGATAAAATATCACCAAACATATTCTCTGTTAATACAACATCAAACTGTGCTGGATCCTTTACAAGCTGCATCGCACAGTTATCAACTAACATATGCTCATATGTAACTTCTGGATAATCCTTAGCAACCTCCTCTACGACCTTTCTCCAAAGTCTAGAAGAATCAAGAACATTTGCCTTATCAACACTTGTAACCTTCTTACGACGCTTCATTGCAATATCAAAGCCCTTAATTGCAATACGACGAATCTCATTTTCGTTGTATGTAAGCGTATCAACTGCTGTCATGACACCGTCAACTTCCTTTGTCTCTCTTGCACCGAAATACAAACCGCCAGTAAGTTCACGCATAATCATCATATCAAAGCCACGATCAGCTATTTCTTCCTTAAGCGGGCAAGCACCTTTTAATTGTTCATACAGATTTGCAGGTCTTAAATTAGCAAAAAGACCAAGCTCTTTACGAATTTTAAGAAGGCCAGCTTCAGGACGCTTATTTGGTGGAAGCTTATACCATGGAGAAGTTGATGTATTACCACCAATTGAACCAAGTAATACTGCATCAGCAGCTTTAGCTCTTGCAACTGCTTCATCTGTAAGCGGCTCACCACATGCATCAATTGAACATCCACCCATCAATAATTGCTCATAAACAAATTCATGACCAAATTTCTTTCCGATGGCATCTAAAACCTTCATTGCCTGAGTTACAACCTCAGGACCAATTCCGTCACCTTTTATTACTGCTATATTACACTTCATAATAGCCTCCTAAGCGTTCTTTTTATTTATGTTGTTAATAAGACCACCATTTTTAATTATCTCCTGCATAAATGGAGGAAATGCCTGGCCCTTAAACTCTGTACCTTTTGTTTTGTTATATATCATTCCACTGTCAAAATCCACTTCTACCATATCCCCTGCCTCAATTCCTTTAGCGGCTTCTGGACATTCAATAATCGGAAGCCCAATATTGATTGCATTACGATAGAATATTCTTGCAAATGTTTCAGCAATAACACAGCTTATTCCAGAAGCCTTTATTGCTATTGGTGCATGCTCTCTTGAAGATCCACAGCCAAAATTCTTGTTAGCAACCATAATGTCACCAGCTTTTACTCTATTAACGAAATCTTTATCAATATCCTCCATACAGCTTTTAGCAAGTTCAGCTGGATCTGAAGAATTAAGATATCTTGCTGGGATTATTACATCTGTATCTACATTATCACCATATTTATGTACTGTTCCGTAAGCCTTCATTATCCATTACCTCCTAAATCTCACTTGGACTACTAATCTTGCCAGTTATTGCAGAAGCAGCAGCAACCGCTGGGCTAGCAAGATATACCTCTGAATCAACATGTCCCATTCTACCTACAAAATTTCTATTTGTTGTAGAAACTGTTTTCTCGCCTGCAGCCATAACACCCATGTGTCCGCCTAAACATGGTCCACATGTAGGAGTAGAAACTACAGCACCAGCCTTAATAAATATTTCAGTAAGACCTTCCTTAATCATCTGTAAATAAATATCCTGTGTGCCAGGTATTACAATTGCCCTAACATTTTTTGCAATATGCTTATCTTTCATTATCTCAGCTGCAATTCTCATATCTGAAATTCTACCATTAGTACATGAACCAATAACTACCTGATCTATCTTAATATCTCCAACCTCATCAATTGTCTTTGTATTCTCAGGCAAATGTGGAAATGCAACTGTTGGTTTTAATTTAGATAAATCAATTGTATATTCCTCATCATATAAAGCATCTTCATCTGCTTCATATTTTGTATATTCCTTTGTTGAATGTTCCTTCATATACTCAATAGTTAAGTCATCAACTGGGAAGATACCATTCTTAGCACCTGCTTCAATAGCCATATTAGCAATTGTAAATCTATCATCCATTGTAAGATTCTTAATTCCATCACCAACAAATTCCATTGACTTATATAATGCTCCATCAACACCAATCATACCAATAATATGTAAAATAACATCTTTACCACTAATCCATGGAGCTTTTTCACCTACAATATTAAACTTAATTGCAGAAGGAACCTTAAACCATGTTTTTCCAGTAACCATTCCAGCTGCCATATCTGTACTTCCTACACCAGTAGAAAATGCACCTAATGCACCATAAGTACAAGTATGTGAATCTGCACCTATACAAGTTTCACCTGCAACAATAAGACCTTTTTCAGGAAGAAGAGCATGTTCAATTCCCATTGCTCCTACATCAAAGAAATTCTTAATTTCATTTTCACAAGAAAACTGTCTTACACACTTACAATGCTCTGCACTCTTTATATCTTTATTAGGAGTAAAATGATCCATAACAAGTGCAATTTTTTCTTTATCAAAAACTTCCTTTTTATTAAATTTTTCCATCTCATGTATAGCAACTGGTGTTGTTACATCATTACCAAGAACTAAATCTAATTCTGCCTCAATAAGCTGTCCAGCACTAACTGATTCTAACCCTGCATGTTTTGCAAGTATTTTCTGAGTCATTGTCATACCCATATCATTTACCTCCATATTTTATACTTAATTATATTTTTCTATTGATAAATTCTATCACAATCAATATTATAAATACAATATATAATATGAATATTTGTCATAACTTGAAGTTATATCTATTAAATTGTATAATCATATATACAATTTACATATTTATAATTTTATTTTATATTTGTAAAAATCCATAAGGAGAAACATTATGTACGACAATTTAAATAATTACAAAGTATTTTATGTTGTTGCTTCATTAGGTAATATCAGCCATGCTGCTGATGTACTTTATATAAGCCAACCTGCAATTAGCAAATCTATTCGAAATTTAGAAAAAGGGTTAGGTGTATCTTTGTTTTCTAGAACCTCAAAAGGCGTCTCTCTTACCGAAGAAGGCGAACTTCTTTATTCACATGTAAAGGTTGCTTTTGAAAAACTCACAAAAGGCGAAGACGAACTAAAACGATTTAACGAGCTTGGAATGGGACAACTAAGAATCGGTGTAAGCACTTCGCTATGTAAACATATTTTGTTAGATTATTTACAGGATTTCATAAAAAAATATCCTCATATTAAAGTTACTATTGATTGTCATTCTACTGTTAATACCATGAAACTTTTAATGGAAAACAAAATTGATGTTGGATTGATATGTGAAACAGTTATTCCAAAGGGTTACACGTATCATCAATTAAAAGATATACACGATACCTTTGTTGCTTCAAAATCTTATCTAAAAAATCTTTCTCTTAGAGAAAATGAGGATGCTATGCCAGAAAACAGCCCATGGTTAATTGCTGGAAATATTACTCAAATGCTTGATTCAGCATCTGATAAGAACTTTAATTGTTTAGATTATTCCGAAGACATACAATTATCTTCAAAGGAAATACTTGAAAAATCAAATTTAATGTTACTAGAAAAAAATAATATCACAAGAACACATATTGATAATTATTTACAGGAAGAAGGAATATTTCCTAATCAAATTCTTGAGATAAATAATATGGATTTATTAATTGATTTTGCTTCTATCGGAATGGGTGTGTCAAGTGTTGTTAGAGAATTTGCTCAAGAGGCGATTTCAACTGGACAAATTGTCGAAATTAAATTAGACAAAAAAATCAAAAAAAGAACTGTTGGTTTTGTTTATCCTGAGATAAAAAGCAAATCAACAGCTCTTAATAAATTCATTTCATTTTGTTGTTCATAGAAATTATTTTAATATGCCAATACTATTTTTCCAACGCAGTATTCTCCTTACTGAAGCATCAAGCTGTTCCTCTTTTATTGTACCAGCCTTCACCGCTTCTAATACTGCGTTATATTGTGCTTCATAAAATGTAGAAAGTAACATATCATTTCCTGCCATAATTGCTTTAATCGCCACTTCTTTTTCAGAATATAGTGTAGCAACTCCTGCCATTTTTAAGTCATCTGTAATAACTACACCATCAAATTTCAATTCTTCCCTCAATACCTTATTTACTTCTACTGATAAAGAAGCTGGATTTTCTTCATCCAGACATTCAATAATATTATGGCAAACTAATATACAATCACCCCCTGCATCTATGCCCTTTCTAAAAACCTTCCAATCTTGATTAACAAACTCTCGCTTGTATCTTGTATCATGGATTACACTATTATGACTATCTCCATTATTTCCATACCCCGGAAAGTGTTTCATAACACTTCCTATTTTTTTATCTTTCATTATGGTTATGGTTCTGTCAACATATTCACAAAGCTGATTAATATCTGTCCCAAAGCTTCTACTATATATAAAGCTTCCAGGAACATCAGAATAATCACAAATAGGAGCAAAATTTACATTTATGCCATATTTAAGTAAAATGTCAGACTTGTTCTTTGTATCATTATCAATTGCTTCAAATCCGCCTTTTTCGTACAAAGCTCTAGGACTCTCAAACTCACTTTCAACAAGGCTACTATTATTGCTAAGTCTAACTACAGTTCCTCCTTCTTCATCAACACCTATCAAAAGAGGTATCTTCGAATTATTCTGAAATTCATTAATAAACTTATTTAAGTCATCTGCATTCTTATTAACAAAGTCTGACTCAAATAAAATTATCCCACCTGCAGGAATAGTCTTTAGTACTTCACTGCCAAATCTGCCATCATCAACTACAAAAAACATTTGGCCAACCTTTTCCTCAACTGTCATTTTGGATAATATATCATTTATTTTGTTTTCAAGTTTTATTTCTTCTGTTAATTCATTAGTAGCTTCTGTTGTATTTTCATCAATTACTGTGTTAGAAATATCCTTACCATTATTTGATGAATTTATATTTTCATTCAAATTACCATTACCGTCATTATCTGATGCTTTCTTATCTTGATTTATTTGATTATCCCCTAACATTGATTCATTTTGTTTAATATTAGCCTCGTTATTTTCTACTTCGTAACCACTTTCATTAGTTTTTATGTTACTACTTCCTAAAATACTATATACAAAAATAAAAATAATTATAACTGCAAAAACTATATTCCTTATGTTATTCATACTTCTTCCTTATTCAAAAATCATATTTATTAAGTGTATCTCATTCTAATATTATAATAGTTTATTCACATTTATCATAACACATTTATCATAACACATTTATCATAATTGATATATAAATATAATTATTTGTAAAATAAAAAAGTGCCGTATCAACGACACTTTTTTATCTAAGAATTTATCTTATGAGAAATACTCGACACCAGATTCAAATATCTTCTGATCCTGATCTCCATAAATATTAATTGCTACAGCAGTACCCTTTCTCTCTGAATGAGCCATCTTACCAAGAACTCTTCCATCAGGACTAGTGATACCTTCAATAGCATAGTATGAGCCATTTACATTGTAGTATTCATCCATTGTTGGATTGCCATCAATATCAACATACTGAGTGGCAACCTGCCCATTAGCAAATAACTTTTCAATCCATTCCTTGCTTGCAACAAATCTACCTTCACCATGTGAAATTGGTACAGTATACACTCCACCAAGAGTAGCCTTTTTAAGCCATGGACTCTTATTAGTTACAACCTTTGTGTAAACCATCTTAGACTGATGACGTCCAATACTATTCATTGCAAGTGTTGGAGAATCATCTGTCTGTGGTCTAATCTCACCATATGGTACAAGACCAAGCTTAATAAGAGCCTGGAAACCATTACAAATACCAAGTGCAAGACCATCTCTTTCATTAAGAAGCTTCATAACCTCTTCTGAAATCTTAGCATTTCTAAATGCAGTAGCAATGAATTTACCAGAACCATCTGGTTCATCACCAGCTGAGAATCCGCCTTGGAACATAATAATCTGACTATCACTAATTGCCTTTGTAAATGCATCAACAGATTCTCTAATATCCTGTGCATTCTGATTCTTAAATACAATTGTTTCAACCTCTGCTCCAGCACTCTCAAATGCTCTTAATGAGTCATATTCACAGTTTGTACC
>JAQYAV010000136.1 GCA_029338675.1 Lachnospiraceae bacterium | reverse complement strand
CAGGGAAGAATAGTGAGATATTCTTCCCTGTTTTACTGTTAATATATTCATCATTTTGTTGTTAGAAATAACGTATTAGAGTATAATATATGAGGAAAATACTGTGGAAAATGTATGCGAAATTGGTGATTTTGAAAATTCACATTACGTTCACATTATGAGAAAAAAAAGTTGAAATTGTTAGATCAAGTACGGTTTATTGGACAGTTAATAAAGTAAAATTATAACTGAAATAACAAATCGTATTGTATTATGAGGAGGTCAATATGGGAGTAAATGTTGGATTAGATATTGGAGTTGCTTCTGTAGGAGTAGCGGTTATTGATTCTGAAACTGAAGAAGTGTTAGAAGTAGTATCGGACATATTTGAATGTGCAGATGCATCAAAAAATGTTGACAGGCGAGGATTTCGTCAAGGTAAAAGATTACTTAGAAGAAGAAAAAATAGAATTAATGATTTTATCAAGTTATGGGAAAATTCAGGTTATTCACGACCAGAAGATGTAAATATATATCCAGTTGAACTAAGGGTAAAGGCATTATCTGAAAAAATTTCAATGGATGAGTTGTACATAGTATTGCTTAATGAATTAAAACACAGAGGAATATCATATCTTGAAGATTCAGAGGATGATATCAAGGGTAATAGTGATTATGAAAAAGGATTAAAGCTTAATCAGGAGGAATTAAAATCAAAATATCCTTGCGAAATTCAACTGCAAAGATTAAAAAAATATGGTAGATATAGAGGTCAATTTACTGAAAATATTGGAGAAGAAAAAGTTACCCTCAGTAATATATTTACCATTGGAGCCTATAGAAAAGAAGTAAACAAAATCTTAGAAACACAAAAAAATTATCACGCTTTATCTGAAAAATTTATTGAAGAATATATTAAGATCTTCAATAGAAAGAGAGCATATTATGAAGGACCAGGAAATGAAAAGTCAAGAACCGATTATGGTAGATTTACAACTAAAATTGATCCTGAAACAGGCGACTATATAACTGATGAGAATATTTTTGAAAAACTCATTGGAAAGTGTTCTGTATATCCAGAAGAAATGAGAGCATCAGCAGCTTCATATACGGCACAAGAATTCAACATACTTAATGATTTAAACAACCTTACTATTGGTGGAAGAAAGCTTCAGGAAGATGAAAAAAGGGAGATAATTTCTCAGATAAAGAATGGAACACGTGTTAATGTAGAGAAGATAATATGTCAGGTGTCTGGTGAAGATGCTGAAACAATACAAGGTGCAAGAATAGATAAACAAGAAAAGAGAATATATCATTCTTTCGAAGTGTATAGAAAAATGAAGAACACTTTATCTGATATCGATGTGGACATTGACACATTTTCTAGAGAAGAATTAGATGAGATTGCAAGAATTTTGACACTAAACACAGAAAAAGATGGAATTATTAATGAATTTAAACAATCTTCTTTAGGTATAGATGAAAAAATAGTAGAGTGCTTTGTCGATTTAAGAAAGAAAAACGGACAATTATTTGGAAAGTGGCATTCTTTTTCTGCTAAGTTAATGAATGATATTATTCCTGATATGTATGAACAATCGAAGGAACAAATGACATTATTAACAGAGATGGGGCTAATAAAGAAAAATATTGACAAGTATAAGAATTTAAAATATATACCTGAAAAATATATGACAGATGACTTGTTTAATCCAGTGGTTGTACGTTCTGCAAGGATCGCTGTAAGGGCATTAAATGCAATAATAAAAAAATATGGAAATCCAAACATGGTTGTAGTTGAAATGCCTCGAGATAAAAACGATGAGGAAAGAAAAAAACGTATAAAGGATGAGCAGGCAAAAAATGAGAAAGAATTAAAGGATATTATTACAAAAATATATAAAGAATATGGTATTCTTATCGGAAGTGAACATTTTAAAAATCATAAATCATTGGCATTAAAACTAAAACTATGGAATGAGCAAGGTGGTATTTGCCTATATTCAGGAAAAACAATAGACATAAATACGTTGCTTAGCAATCAAGGATTTTATGAAGTGGATCATATTATTCCACTTTCGATATCCTTTGATGACGGAAGAAATAATAAAGTATTGGTTTTATCTACAGAGAACCAAGATAAAGGTAATAGAACACCATATATGTATCTATCTAATGTAAATAGAGAGTGGAATTGGAATAACTTTTTGGCAAAAGTACTTGAATTAAAGAAATCAAAGAGTATTTCTTTTAAAAAAGTTGAGAATTTTCTTTTTACAAAGGACATTTCGAAGATAGATGTATTAAAGGGATTTATCAATAGAAATTTAAACGACACTAGATATGCATCACGCGTAGTGTTAAATACTCTTCAAGGCTTCTTTGATGCAAATGAAACAAAAACAAAAGTAAAGGTTGTAAGAGGAACTTTTACAAGCCAGATGAGAAAAAATATGAATTTAGATAAAAACAGAGAAGAATCTTTCGCTCATCATGCTGTTGATGCTATGCTTATTGTATATTCACAGATGGGATACGATGCATTTAGAAAACTTCAAGACTCATTCATAGATTTCGAGACAGGAGAAATTCTTGATAAAAATATGTGGATGGAAAATATGACTTCTGAAAACTATAAGAATATTATATATGGAAATAAATGGTCTAGAATAAGAAATAATATTGTTAAGGCTGAAAAAGAAGTGAAATATTGGCATAGAGTAGATACGAAGTGTAATCGAGGACTATGTGACCAGACAATATATGGAACAAGGGAATATGATGGTAAAACTTATCAAATAAGTAAAATCAAGGACATACGTTCAGATGAGGGATATAAAATATTCAAGAAACTTGTAGAAGGTGGAAAAGGTTCTAATCTTTTAGTAGCCCAAAATGATCCAAAAACTTATGAAAACTTGTTGAAAATCTGTGAAGATTATAGTGATGCAAAGAATCCATTTGTTGCTTATGAGACAGAAACAGGAGATATTGTAAGAAAATATTCAAAGAAACACAACGGACCTAAGATTGTAAGTCTTAAATACAAAAATGGTTTAGTTAACTCATGCATTGACATATCTCACAAGTATGGATTAGAAAAAGATAGTAAGAAGGTTATATTGGGAAGCTTAAAACCATACAGAATGGATGTGTACTACAACATTAATGATAAGAAGTATTATCTTATTGGGGTGAAATATTCAGACATAACATGTAAGGGAAATAAGTTTGTCATTAATGAAGACGCGTACTTAAGAATATTACGCCAAGAAAAAATGATTAATGATAATCAAACAATGAACGATTTAGCAAAACTTGGGTTTGAGTTTAAATTGTCTTTCTATAAAAATGACATTATTCAATATGAGAAGGATGGAAAGATATATGTAGAAAGGTTCTTGTCGCGCACAATGCCTGCTTCAAGAAATTATATTGAGACAAAACCAGAGTATAAATCGAAATTTGACAAGCAAAATTTGATTGGGTTACCTAATACTAAAGAGGTTAGAAAAATACGAACAGATATACTAGGAAATAGATTTTATTGTGATATTGAAAAATTTAAACTTGAATGTTGATGAGTTGTGTGTTATCATTAGATTGTAGAAAAAATTTACACTAACTTAATTTTTTCAGATCTACTAAAATAAGGCTTTATGCCGAAATTAAGGAACACCGACGGGTGTTCCTTTTTTTGTACTTGGAGATATTGTTTATCTAACTAATAAGAGGAGATATTTTATGGCATTTAGAGTCATATATATTGAAAATGAAATATCGATAAAAATTAAGTTAAATAATTTGATTATTACAAAGGGTATACAAGATGATATATGGATTCCAATGAGTGATATATCTATGATAGTGATTGATAATTTGTCAACTAATATATCTATTAGAACCTTATATGCTTTATCAGAGCAGGGGATTGGAGTTGTGATTTGTGATACAAAGCATCATCCAGCAGGAATATATAGTCCTATTGCCAATCATAGTAGAGCACCCAAAATACTAGGATATCAAATTAGCTTTCATCAAACAGAGGCAACCGATATATTATGGAAAGAAATTGTAATACATAAAATTGATAATCAAAGAAAAGTATTGCAAAAATTAGATTATATTGAACAGGCTAAACATCTATTAGATATGATAAATAATGTTGAGGAGGGGGATCCTACAAATCGAGAAGCTCATGCTGCTAAAGTGTATTTTAATACAATTATGAATAATTCGTTTTCAAGAGGAAATGAAGACATTCTTCTTAATTCGGGGTTAGATTATGGTTATGCAATAATTCGTGCATATATTGCAAGAGTTGCTGTTGCATATGGATTAAACACTCAGATAGGAATTCATCATAAAAATGAATATAATAAATTTAATTTATGTGATGATTTAATTGAACCATTGAGACCATTTGTTGATTGGTATGCGTATAATTTATTAAAGGATGAATGTATTTTTAGTGCAAATCATCGACATTGCTTGGTTAACATTCTAAATCATAAGGTTTTGTATAAAAACAAAAAGATGTACCTGTGTAATGTAATTGAAGAATATGTTTCTAGTTATCAGAGTTTTATTGCTGGAGAACGTCGTGAAATAGTTTATCCAGATATTGAGAATTATATAGGTGAAGAGGATGAATTATAAAGTAATGAGATTGATGTGTATGTTTGATTTACCAACTGAAACAGAAAAGGATAAAAGGAGATATAGACAATTTAGAAAAAATCTTCTTCAAGAAGGATTTATTATGATGCAATATTCTGTATATATAAGGACATGTCCAAGCAAAGAATTAGCAGATAGATTAGAGAAAAGAATAAAAAAATATGTTCCTCCTAAAGGTAATGTAAGATTGGTTGCAATTACAGAAAAACAATATCGTGATATGAAGATTTTAGTAGGAAGTAAATCTTTACAAGAAGAAGTAATTGGTTCAGAGAGGTTTGTGATAATATGATATATAGCGTTTCTACAAGAAATATAAACTATGATATTAATGTAGAGAAGATTACTCAGTTATGTGGTCAAAATGTATACAAGAAGAACTGCATTATTGATGTTATTTCAAAATATTTTTCTGGAGAAAAGTATCATGAATATGAAGAAGTTAGAAACGACAATATTCTAATTGATGGAAATGTTATTGGAAGAAAAAATAAAATATGTTATAGAATTAGCAATATAAATGATTTGATATACGAAATAAGCATTAATAAAAACAGTATATTAAGTAAATATATTAAAATTCAATTAAACGATTTCGATAGTCAATTCGAATTAGAACAAATAGACAATATATTAACGAAGCTTTTTTCAAAATTAAACTATGATATTGCCAATAGTATTGGGGATATTGAGCTTACATATAGATTATCAGCTTTGTGGGATATGGTACAAAAAACACAGGTTGAATCAATTGATGGAAATTATATTGAAAATAAATCTGCTTTTCAACTATTACAAATATTTATTAATATAATTAAAAATATTCAAAGTACAAATCCTGAAAGTATGATATTAATATTTGAAAATATTGATCATATAATATCTAAAAAAGAATATAGAGATATAATTAGCTTATGTGATTTACTAACTAAAGAATATGATATATCTTTCGTTTTTTCGACAAGTCTAGATGGGTATGTGTTTGTATCAGAGGAAGTAATAGAAGGAATAAATGTAATTAATGATGAAATATTTTCTTTTCCAGAGTTGGTGCATATACAACAATATGTTAATGATAATTATCCTTGCTATATTGAATTGAAAGAAGATGATTTAATATGTTTACTAGAGAAAATTATTCATGATATTGGTAGAAAGAACTACATTATGGAAGATAATGAATTGGTAGTATGCAAACTTATTAATGAAACTCTTATGATAAGTGAACATCGAAAAAATAATTCAAATAAGGCTGAAAGAGATTTCCTAAATGACTAATATATGATAAAATGTGATAGTAGTTAATGTGCTAAAATAACAGATTTATATATTATGAGACGTCATAAAATATGGATTTGAGGTTTTAGTACCTGGAAAAATTAAGTTAGTGTAAAAGCTGCTACCTGTGAAATCTCATTTTCGGATAGTTTTAGTACCTGGAAAAATTAAGTTAGTGTAAAAGGGCAGCAGGACCCAAAGAACCGCATAAATAGTTTTAGTACCTGGAAAAATTAAGTTAGTGTAAAAGAATAAAAGCTTGTTATATAGTTTATTTGTTGTTTTAGTACCTGGAAAAATTAAGTTAGTGTAAAAGTAAGACTAGAAGATACTTCACATAGTGGCGGTTTTAGTACCTGGAAAAATTAAGTTAGTGTAAAAGTTTATATTTTTTTAAGGCGAAGCACATAAAGTTTTAGTACCTGGAAAAATTAAGTTAGTGTAAAAGGGTGCAAGGGAAGATACAAGTTCCACAAGTGTTTTAGTACCTGGAAAAATTAAGTTAGTGTAAAAGTATCTTAACCATTGGCCATACATCCTTTGATGTTTTAGTACCTGGAAAAATTAAGTTAGTGTAAAAGGTATATGCCATCGTTTATATATCCGGCCGGTTTTAGTACCTGGAAAAATTAAGTTAGTGTAAAAGCTATCAATGAGATGAAAGAAGTCTTGACAAGTTTTAGTACCTGGAAAAATTAAGTTAGTGTAAAAGCAAATAAATGGATTTACGGCATACATACCTGTTTTAGTACCTGGAAAAATTAAGTTAGTGTAAAAGTACCATCTTCATCGAATTCAACTTCAATGAGTTTTAGTACCTGGAAAAATTAAGTTAGTGTAAAAGACTTGCCTTTTTATCCAAAAAAAACACGGAGTTTTAGTACCTGGAAAAATTAAGTTAGTGTAA
>JAQYAV010000135.1 GCA_029338675.1 Lachnospiraceae bacterium | reverse complement strand
TTATACATGGATAAACGCATACCTACAGAAACGGGGTTGTTGAACATGGAGATGGCATTTTGTAGGTATGTATACATTATTTTATCAAACTAAATTATATTAGTCTGATATGCGACTGTTATCTTAGGGTCGTCAAATAATGCGATTGATTTTGTATATATATCACTAAACAAAATTGACATATCAACACCCCTTTGCTTTATTAATTGTTTCTATACTCGTTATTCATCAATGTTAGAAGATTATCAAAAGCATGTGAATTTGATAAACGATTTAATAGCTCAATCTTATATCTATCATAGAATCCGGGTGTCTTTTCATAGCACTTGCCTAGCCAATAACTACACAGGAAATCTTTATCCTGCTTTGTTAAAGAATTATAATAATCCTCTAAAGCATGAGTATCTAAAGTATTAATCTTCTCTAGCTCACTTCTAGTAAAACTTCTATTAGTTCCTCTCTTTACACAAGGAATTGAATAGCGTTCAGCAATCTCCTGATAATCAGAAGAAAGCAAAATAATTTCCTTATCAAAGAATCTACGATACTTGGAAACGCACTCCTCAAACTGTTGCCAGTTTAATACACGCTCTTCTCCTAGTCTATGGAAATTAATTACTAGTCCAGTTAACTTGATAGCAGTTGAGCCACCACCAACAATCTCTCTATTGTGAACAATTACTACTTCTTTATCTTGCTTTCTATTAGCTAGAATTTCTAATAACTTATCAGTTCTTTCATGAGATTCATCCTTTGTAGTTAAATTTTGAACTACAACATTTGTCTCTTTATTTGCGGATTCTACTCCTTGTTCATTTACCTTATTAGTTAAACTACTTAATTGCTCTTGTAATCCAGCAATAATTTTTAGCAAATCTTCCGTGGAAGGAACAGTGGCAGTTGGATTTACTTGAACCTCAGCTTTTGCATCAGTCTTAGTTTCAACTTCCTTGGCTTCAACTTCTTTGTTTGCTACTGTTTTCTTGTCTTTACTATTTGTTGCCATAATGCAAATCCTCCTTTTAAACCTTTTATGAATATAGCTAGGCACTTATTTAAAATGCCTAGCTTCATATCCATCTATTATTTATTTATTTTATACAATCTTCATATCCATACATATCCATTAAAGTTTTATTATCTAACTTTTCATATTTCTTTATTGGGATATTTTGATAAAAATAAGAATAGTATCTATTATACTTCCTTTCACAATATATTTTTGAATTCAAATAAATCCAATCTAAAAAATTTTTTACTGAATCTTGTGCTTGAATTTCAAAAATTCCTATTGCATCATCACACCCCTTTTTTGAATATATATGACTTATCCATTGGTTATTATCACATATATCTTTTATATTTTGTAAAAATATTTTTGAAGAAGCTATACAAATCTTTGGTTTTCCTCTTTTTGCTAAAGTTATACTTCCATCTCCATCAAAATATCCTCTTACAAAATGTTTTACCAAATCTTTTCTTAAGAAATCTGGGAATTTTAATATGTATGTTTTATTAGGCAAGACTCCAAGTTCACAAAGCCGATTACTTAAGTATACACTAGATATTCTAAGGGTTGCGGTAGGAGAGCCATAATATTCACTATTACTTATTTTCCTTCCCTCTTTAATTATAATAGGAGCATTAGTTTCAAAAACATTTCTAATCTTTTCTAATATCTCTCTATCATATAATGCTAAAGTTATTTTTATTTTATGACTTTTTATCATATTACAACCATCAGCATATAAGAAACCTAAAACATATGCTTTCTCTTCTGTGTCAATTTCATCAAAGCAATGCTCATTTAATTTATATTTTTTCTTACTTTCACTAATAGTCTTCATTTTAACTTTTTCTTCTTTTAATATCCTATAAATAGAAGTTGTAGTACATTTATATAAATTCGCTATATATTGTACTTTCATGTTCTTATTTACGTATAAATCAATTATATCTTCCTTATGTTCTTTTAGTCCTGCCATATATTTATCCTTTTTATTTATTTACTCTATTAAGCTAGAGTAATAGCACCAAACTTAGCACGATTTTGTTCACATTAATTCGCAATATTAATGCGGTCTTTTTGACATTATACCATATATTTTATTATATGTCAATAGACTCCTTATATTTTCATATAAGTCCAGACTATATCTTCATCCTAATTAATAGGAGCAACATTTTTCTTCCGCCATTGGCTTGCGGCTTTACTCTCCCTCAAGGAGATAGTCGTTGAGAGTCTTTCATATATTTATATTTAATAAATACTTAGAACTTTCTCTGCTAAACATCCATTGTACCAGATACTTAGGTTTTAACCATATATCTATCTCTTAAATTTTTTCTGTTTTCACAACCTTCTTTTAAAAAAGACAGCTTACCATTTCTAGTTACTGTTTAGGTATAAGAGCTTTAGGAATTAAAAGCATTTAACGTTGAGCTATTACCAATCACTTGATAATAGGGGCGTTTTAATAGCATTAAGCTATTTTCTTACCCACTACGACATCAACACCAATGTGCATGGTGACAGTCATGTTATAAGTATGGTCAGCAGAAGCAGTTAAGGGGTCCTGACTGACAGTTACAGTATTACCCTCAGTTACAACCTTAATAGGCTTGTACATACCCATGGGTAGCATGTAAATGATATCATCGGGTACTACAACTTCGGGAGTTCCGTTAATAGTGTTAGGAACTAAGGCGTTACCCATCTCTAGTAGAGGTACATCCTTGTAAGAAGGTAGATAGCCAGTCTTAACAATAGCGGAGTCCTCATTGTAGACAAAGTTGGGTAGAGTGTTGCTATCAGGTAGTACTTCGGCTAGAGCTAGTTTAGTACCT
>JAQYAV010000134.1 GCA_029338675.1 Lachnospiraceae bacterium | reverse complement strand
TTACTCGTAAATGAGGCAAAAAAATACACCTCAAACATTATCGTTAAAAAGGGAGATAAAAAAGCAGATCTAAAGAAAGGCGTTCTTGGTCTTATGAGCCTTGCCATAAAAAAAGGCGAGGAAATTGAAGTCGTTTTTGAAGGTGATGATGAAGAGTATGCAAGAAATGAAATTAGCAAATTCATAACTGAAAACTTTTAGTCTGTTTCTTAATATTGATGTTTGTAAAAATGTTCATATGGGTCACAATACCTAAAGAATAAATTAGTGTATTGTGATCTATTTTTTTGTTTCCTACAGGTTGATTTTTTAAACCAAAGTATCATCAAAATCCATAGTAATGTAAAATAATATGTGATATAAATATCGTATAAGGAAATTAAGTAACTCAAAAAGAAATACATGTCAGCTTTTGAGTGTTTGCAAAACCAACTAACGAGTTTCGAAAACGCCTGATGGTGACTATGATAAGGGGGGAGAGTGTGGAAACAATAAAATTGGCGGAAAATATAGTAAGGCTTAGACGTGAAAAGAAAATTACCCAGTCAAAGCTTGCTGAATTTATTGGAGTTACAAAGGCTTCGGTTTCAAAATGGGAAACAGGACAAAGCTTTCCTGATTTATTGGTAATACCTCAGCTTGCAACATATTTTGGAGTGACTATAGACGAACTGATGGGGTATGAGCCGACACTTAGTACAAAACAGATAAAAGAACTTCATAAGTCATTGACTGAAGAATTTACAATTAAACCTTTTGATGAGGTGATGGAAAGGACAAGAAAACTGGCTAAAGATTATTACTCCTGTTACTTACTCCTGTTTTTTATATGTCAGCTGTGGGTTAACCATTGCTATCTGGCAAAAAGTAAAGAAGAGCAGGCAATAATACTAGCTGAAGCATCCGAGTTGTGTAAGCATATTATAAATGACAGTGGTGATTATGGCTTAATAAATGATGCTATTTTATTTAACGCAACTATTGATTTGTTACTTGGTAAGGCAGATGATGTGATAAGTGCTTTAAAACAATTATTTGAGCATTACAGGTTTGTTGTACAGTCAGAACCGGTGCTTGCAAAGGCATACATAATGAAGAATGACATGGATAAATCAAATGAATTTACACAGATTAATATGTATTTTCATTTGATGGGGCTGGTGTCAAATGCTACGCAGTATCTTGAAAACAATGCAAATGATGTTGATTTGTGTGATGTTACAATAAGCAGAATTAAATCTGTAATTGAAACATACGAGTTCAACAAACTGCATTTTAATGTAGCGGGTGTATTTTATTATCAGGCTGCAATGGTTTATGTATTACATAATAGGATTGAGCCTTGCATGGAAATGCTTCAAGGTTATGTTGATTGCGTGAAATATGGTGTTGATACTATGGCTGATATTAGGAAGGGTGACTGGTACTTTGACAAAATAGAATCTATGTTTGATGAGGCTAACGAATATGCAGGTATGCCAAGAGATATGCAGTTAGTTATAAAATCAGTCAAGGAGTCTCTTAATGTTCCATTGTTTCAGGCAATATCAAATGATGACAGATATAAAAACATATTAAAACAGATCGAAAAAATAGAAATAAAAAAGAAATAGGAGGATTTGAATTATGAAAGATATCAATGAATTTTTACCTTTTATCATACCACTTGTTGTGGTGCAGTTTGTTTTGTTGGCAATTGCAATAAGACATATTTTGACACATGATACATATAAGAGGGGCAATCGCACTATTTGGCTGATAATATCGATTGTGGGAATGCAGTTTATTGGACCAATTCTTTACTTTATTCTTGGAAAAGAGGATGAATAATGGATATTTTACAAATTACAGACATATATAAATCCTTTGGGAGTAAAAAAATCCTTGACGGAGTTAGCTTTAATGTTTCGGAAAATAGTATTTTTGGTTTTATAGGAAAAAATGGTGCTGGAAAAACTACCACTATGAAAATGATTCTCGGTTTGCTAAAACCTGACAGTGGTAACATTTTGGTTAATGGAGAAAAGGTAACATTTGGACAAAATAAAACTAATAAGTATATTGGATATCTTCCTGACGTTCCTGAGTTTTATGGATATATGACACCGAGGGAGTATCTAATGCTTTGCGGGCAGATTGTCGGATTAGATAATTCAGTTTGTAAAGACAGGGCAAATGAGTTGCTCTCGTTGGTTGGACTTACGGAACATAATAAAAAGATTCGTGGCTTTTCAAGGGGTATGAAACAAAGACTTGGAATTGCCCAGGCCCTTTTAGCTAAGCCAAAGCTTTTAATATGCGATGAACCTACTTCTGCACTGGATCCTTTGGGAAGAAAGGAAATACTGGATATACTTACATCTGTGAAAAAAGATACTACTGTGTTATTTTCAACTCATATATTGTCAGATGTGGAAAAGATTTGTGATAATATTGCTTTTTTAAATCAGGGCAAAATCACAATTACCGGAACCATAGATGAAATAAAGAGAAACAGATGCAGTGAAGGCTTTGAAATCGAGGTGTCAAATGAGAATGAAGCAGATAGTATTGCAAAAAGATTTGATGGCTCAAAAAGAAAAACAAGAAATACTTTACTATATGAGAACAAACCTGATGAGATGCTTATGGAGCTTATGAAGTACCTGACTGACCAGGGAATAGTTCCTCTTAAAATAGAGAAGCTTGAGCCTACTTTGGAAGATTTATTCATTGAAACAGTAGGGGGTGAAGAATTGAGATGAAACCTATGATTGCATTTTCAAAAAAAGAATGTATGGAACAGATAAGAACGGGAAAGCTAACTGTATTAATGATATTGGCTTTTTTGTTTGGGATAATGAATCCCGCAATAGCAAAACTTACTCCATGGCTTATGGATATGGTTTCCGAAAACATGGAAAATTCGGGATTGACTGTTGTTGAGGTAGCAGTAAATGATTTGGTTTCATGGACACAGTATTATAAAAATATTCCGATGTTCTTAGTTATATTTATTATTTTCTTTTCAGGTATATTGGCAAATGAATATCAGCATGGAACTCTTATTAATATGCTCACAAAAGGTTTGTCACGTGTTACTGTTTTGGCAGCAAAATTCATATCCATCTTTGTTCTTTGGACTCTATCGTATTGGATGATTTATTTGATTACATACGCATACAATGAATATTTTTGGCAAAATGCTACTACTATCAATTTATTCTTAGGGGGTCTTTGTTATTATTTGTTTGGGTTACTAATGATATCTATGCTGATGTTAGGCTCAATACTGACGAAAAATAATACAGGTGCAATTCTATTTACCGGTGGCGTGTACGTTGTATTTTTGATTGCTAATTTTTTTACAAAATTGGAAAGCTATAATCCTATAAAGCTTTGCGATGGAACGAGCCTGATTACCGGGAGCTTAATACCTGCGGATTATATTAAGTCAATTATTGTTATGTCTATTATATTTTTACTAGCATGTATTTTGGGCGTTATTTGCTTTAATAAAAAGCAACTATAAAAATATATATAAATATACATATGTGAAACATAATAGATACAAGCCTATGATAATTTCTCGATATAAACTTAAATATTCCATTCATGAGGAGGAGATAGAATGAAAAAGGGAAAGCTTATTATTACAATTCTGGCTATGTCAGTTATGTTAACGGCTTGTAACGGTATTAGCAAATCAAAGAAAGATGAGAAAACCACTGAGGCAAATAAAACGACTGCTGCAGAGCAGACTGTAACTGATGAAAAAAACGCAGATTCTGAAAAAACAGAAGAAGTAACCTCAACACAGGAAGCTGCTACAGAAGAATCTTCAGAGGAATTTACAGAGGCAGATAGTAAAAAAGTCGGAATAACAGAGGAGGAACTTGCAGTACTTGTAAATGAAAACTTTAACTGTGCCAGAAGCATTTTTGGTATGTCACCTTTACCAACTGTAGGAGACCCACTGGATGGAGGTAGCTTATATCAGGTTGATCCTGAAGAGTACGCTTCATATGAGGAGTTGTATAATTATGTAAATTCAGTTTATTGTAAAGAATATACTGATTCATTGTTTGACATGGAGACATATGATGGAGCAAAGAGATACTACAATGAAGATGGAAAATTATACACCAATGTCAATGCTTTTGGAGCAAAAGGCTATTATGTAGATTGGTCAGGATGCTTTATCAGTATTACTACAAACAGTGAAACAGAGTGTAAATTTACTGTTACGGGATCAATTGAGGAGCCGGGTGCCGAACCTGTTAAAGAACCATATACAATAGAAGGCCGTGCTTTTGTTGAAAATGGTAAGTGGGTACTTGAAAACATGATTTATTAATTACATCAAAATTTCTTTAAATAAGCGCAGTGATATACAATGGGTTCAGTTGTATATTGCTGTGCTTTTTTTGGGGGGTATTAATGCTGGTTATATTCTTTGGTGTTATGGTAGGAGTTGGACTCTATTGCAGAAAACATTCCACCGATGTTAACGGATTTGTTCTTGGTGGAAGAAGTGTTGGCCCATGGCTGACCGCTTTTGCATATGGAACATTTTATTTTTCCACTGTTATTTTTATAGGCTATGTACTGACCTTATGGTACAAATTTGTTATTAGGAGCAATACAGTAGGTAACAGTTTTCTCGCAGTATATGCAGAAGATTTCATGGCAGGATTTCAGTATAAGGAAGATGCAGATTACGAGCCCTCATAAGGGAAAAAACAAGGGCGCAAGATGTCCGGTGGACATCTTGCTCTGTGCGGACCGAAGCGGAGCGGAGACAGACAATCTGGTAACAACTTATAACAAATTATAAAAGTGACAGTTGTGACTGGATGAAATGCTTATAATACATTTCTATGAAAGGATTGATAAGATGAGATTGATATATGCAGACTATAACCCTCAAACTAACAGTATTGATATAACCACATTTGAGAATTACATATTACGGATTGATTGTAATAAGGTAGAGGATGGATTAAGAACTACTCCTTGCTCACAAAATTCGCTTAATGCTTTGGCAATAGATGAGCCACTTGATCGACTTGCTTTAGATGGCGAAATGCAGGCTTGGGTGGATGCTATTGATAGTTTGGAGGTTTGGTGATTTTCGATAAATGTTGGTAGAATAACTAGACTTGGTGTGGTAAAATAAAAGAAAAACTCGAAGTTGCCGTTAAGTTAAAATGT
>JAQYAV010000133.1 GCA_029338675.1 Lachnospiraceae bacterium | reverse complement strand
CTTCAAGTCCTTTCATAAGAGGTACTTTGATGCCGTTAATGGTTTTAATTTCGTGGGCTGCTAAAGTACCCTTATTATAACATAAAAATATACCTTTTCCTACCGTTACCTTGCATTCGAGCTGTTTAGCAGCTGTTTTTTGTTTACTCATCCATATTGATTAAGATCACTATGACCGCATAATTATAGCAGATGGCCAGAAAGGAACAGCCATCTGCTATACAATCATTAATATTTTAAGTATTATGCTTTTTTATTTTAAATAATTTATGATATTATCCAAAAATAAATTTCGCTATCCTATCGCTTGCTTTATCAGTTGCCTGAATTATATCTCCCTTCTTCCAATAAGGCTTATTAGTGCTTTGATAGTTAGATACTAATGCGCGCGCAATTGGATATTCACTATCAATGTATCCTGTCTTGTTCAGTAACTTTGTTGATACCTTAGTTCTAAACCATTCATTACCAATCGCTCTGTTAATCTTTTCTTCAAGAATAATTTTATTCCCTAGTTTATTAACATAGCTTTTAAACTCATCTTCACTACTAATCTCGGCATCTTTCCTAATCTCCTGGAGGTTTCCACCGCTATAAGGCATAATATGCTCAATGTCATATTTAGTTCCAAGAATAAAACTATTACCATTTTCCTTAGCAAAAAGATATTCATTCAAGTAGACTAATGCATTGCCATTATAGTCATTCAACAATGAAAGAATATAATCTTTTTCCCAATAAGTACGAATATGATTAGTAAAATCAGATGTTATTACATCGGCCGTTACATTTTGGTCAACAAATTTTATTTCTTCTCCAAATAAAAACGTCTTAAACTTATTACTTGAATACCCAATATCTACAAGCTCAAGAACTGCGAATAGACGTAGTAAACACTCAACAATTGGATTTATAACTGTTTCTGAAATATTAGCTTCATCGAGCCCAAAAAAGTAACTAGCTAAAAACAGCTTGGAGTTTTCGTTGAATTTCAATAAAACCTTTATAGATGGATAATCAGAGACCTCCTTCCATATCTTAGCCAACTTAATCAGATCAGAGCATACCTCTATGGGATTAGTAAGCAAAGACTTCTTATCTTCAGTAAAATATCTTCTCAAACCAGGTGTAGTTACATTAATTGCGCCTGTGTCTCTTACTGTTTCTTTATTTACAGTTCGTTTATAATACATATATTGCATTAAAATAGAATTTATATCCGCGATATTAATGCCTTCTAGTTCATTTATGCAAGCATCTAATTGTTCCCATAGCTTTGCAAATTGTTTTTTTACGCCTTGTTTTCCCGCTTCTTGATATAATTTAGCAGAAATAATATCAGAATCATAAAGAGGCAGTCCATCGGAGTTTAGAGAGTTAAACATTGTAATTGCTTGATCAATTTGCCAGCTTTTAATTTCAATTACTTCGCAACTTTCTGTAATAGTCTTTGTTACATTATTCAGCTGCGAATCTGAAAGATCCTGAATTTTTTCATAGAAAAACTTGTAATTCCTGAAAAAATTAGTATACCGATTATCTTTTTGTTTGTACTTAATTTTTATTACTTTATTCTCTGCTGTCTTAAAATCATTGGCTTGAAGGATAATTTTTAGTTCATCTCTATATCTCTCATTTATAGAAAAAGTTTCAAGTATAATATCGCGACTGCATATTTCTGCATCTTTAGTTACATCAGGCTTATCAGAAATATCTTCTGATTCTGCTTTATATAAAATACCCATAATCCTTCTTCTACGTTCCTGTAATCCTCGACAAAGGCTCGCGCTATCATCATCATTCGGTATCCTGTTTATAGCAATATTTATTCTCACTAATAATGCTTTTAGTAATAATAAAAAAGTAGTAGTACGCTGCTGTCCATCAATAAGGCCGAATTCCGTATCATTTTTCTCGCAATTAATAATAATAGTCCCGAAAAAATATCTATCCTTGTTTCCACTATCAGCATAATCAATTATATCTTGCCAAAGTTTGTCGCAATTATCAACATTCCAAGAATAAGCCCTCTGATATTCAGGAATAATAAACTTGGTATCTTCATCTAATTTTAGGTAATCACCTATTTTTTTGAGTTTAGGTTCAATATTCTTTGCCATTTTCTTTCCTCCTACTCTCCAAACACCTTATCCACTAAATTTGCAAATTCCTTGTATAACTCCTTTGTATCTTCATACTCACCTAATTTTCTAAGTGAAGCAGCACCACTTCTATAATACCAAGCCTGTGAATCTTTGCATCGATTAAATCTATCCCATAGTTTATCCTTTAACTCAGCATTGTCACGAGCTATCGCCCTCAT